>NZ_VIRS01000047.1 GCF_006912135.1 Cryptosporangium phraense
ACTACTCCACAACCTCGCTCGGAGCGCGTGACGCGTTGTCCCGGCTACAACTCAGCTGACCGTGCACGAGTTACGAGACATCGCTTAGCTTGTGTTTTAACCTCTGGTGGCGTTGAGCTGCTTATTCGTGGCGTCGCGTGCTCTGCGCGGACGGGCCGGTGCGGTCGGTGTTCGAGTTGTCCCTGGTGGCCGAGCATCGGCGTGGTCACGGGCCGCTCTATGCGGCCCTGGACCGCCGAGGTGCTGGCCCGGATGCGCTCGGATCGGGTCCTGCGCCGCAGTGGCCACCGGCACGACCACCGGGCACCTGGGGCCGGCCGCACCCCTCGGCTGACCCGCCGCGCCGCCGAGGCAGTCGCCCACACCCCGCTACGCCCCGCGCGTCCGCACGGCGCAGACCGGCCCCGACCCTGGGAGAAACCCGCCGCCCGACCCGATCGGCTCACTCCGGCCCGCGTCCGCCGCGGGTTTCGGAACCTCCGCACCAAAACCCTCCCGGCCCGGCCCCGGGCGGCCGCCCGGCCGCCGCGGCGGCCGGGCCACACGCCACGACGTGTCCACCGCCACCGGCCAACACACCGCACCACCAGGGTTGAAACACAAGCTAGGCGCGGACGACGAGGGTCTTGGCGAACATGTCGCCGAGCCGGCGGCGGCGCTGTGAGCCCAGTACGACGAGGAACCCGACCAGGTAGGCGAAGATGCCGTCGATGAGCCGGCCGGCCGTGCGCGCGACGGCCGCGCCCACGCTCGGGCGGCCGCCGGTCTGCTCGTCGACGACTCGGATGCCGGTGACCATCTTGCCGACGGTCTGGCCGAGCCGGTTCTCCATCAGCACGTAGTAGAGGGCCACGACCAGCAGCCAGGCGAACCCGCCGCCGAACGAGAGCTGGGTGAAGTCGAACCCGGACGTGTCGTCGTTCCGGGAGGTGCCGAAGATCGCCGAGAAGATGTTGTAGGCGATCCCGAGGATGATGCCGTCCACGATCGTGGCCACTACCCGCCGCCCGGTGACGTGCACGTTCACGCTGGTGCTCCTTTGCCAGACCGCAATCGACGCGCCCACGGTACTCAGTGGAGTCTCCCTCCCTCAGATCAGCCTGGCCATGATTGACAAGAAGTCTCTGCAAAGAGATCTCTGTAGTATGGCTGAATCGCGGAGACTGGACGCTTCTAGCTTTCGGGGGCTCGCACACCCGCTGCGGCTCCGGTTGCTCGATCTGTTGCGGCTCGAGGGGCCGTCGAACTCGACGCAGCTGGCCAAGCGGGTCGGGGAGAGCACCGGGACCGTAAGCTGGCACCTTCGGCAGCTCGCGCAGCACGGGTTCATCGAGGAGGACCCCGGCCACGAGAGCAAGCGCGAACGCTGGTGGCGCGCCCCGGTGCGGGCCGGCGTGTTCGACACCGAGGAGGCCGGCGACGCGGCCGTCGAACCGATCGAGGAACTCCTGCGGCACAACTTCGACCGCGTCTCCCGGCACCTGCGCAGCGACGTTCCGGACGAGTGGCGCAACGTCGGCACGATCTCCGACTGGTCGCAGCTGCGCCTGACGCCGTCGCAGGCCACGGCGCTCACGGCCGAGCTGTCCGGAGTCGTCGAGCGCTACTTGAACACGGAGCCGGCCGCGGGTGCGCGGGCGGTGGTCGTGCAGCTCCAAGTGTTCCCGGCGAGCCCGTGATGACCGGTCTGCTGCGGCGTGATTCCGATTTCCGGCTGCTGTGGGGTTCGGAGGTCTCCGGCAAGCTCGGCGCGGCCGCCACCAGCGTGGTCCTGCCGCTGGCCGCCCTGGACGCCGGCCCGTTTCGCGTCAGCCTGTTGGCCGCCGCGACTTGGCTGCCGTGGCTCGTGTTCGGGCTGGCCGCCGGAGCCTGGGTCGACCGGTTACCCCGGCGGCCGATCATGCTCGCGGCAGCTGCGGTGTCGCTCGGCGCGTTCGTCGGGGTCCGGGCGGCGGCCGGGGCCGGGGTGTTCGGGTACGGCTGGCTGCTGGGTGCGGCGCTGCTGACCGGCGTCGCCGCGGTGTTCTTCCAGGTCGCCTACACCGCGTACCTGCCGACGCTGCTCGGGCCGGACGATCTGGCCGAAGGGAACGCGAAGCTGCAGGGCAGCGCGTCGGCGGCGCAGATCGTCGGGCAGAGTTCCGGCGGGCTGCTCGTGCAGGTCGCCGGGCCGCTCAACGCGCTGCTGGTCAACGCGGGGACGTTCGCGGTGAGCCTCGGGTGTCTGCTCGGAATTCGGAAGCCGGAGCCGCGTCCGGTCTCGGATCGGCGGTCGTTGGTCGGCGAGATCCGGGAGGGGCTGCGGCTGGTGGTGCGGGATCCGTTCTTCCGGGCTTTCACGGTCTACGGTGCGATCGCGAACCTGTTCCTGATGGGCTACCAGACGATCCTCGTGGTCTTCCTGGCCCGGGACGTCGGGCTGAGCTCGGGGGCGGTCGGCGTGCTGATCGCGGTCGCCAACGTCGGCGGGATCGTCGGGGCGCTGGTGGCTCGGCGGGTCGCGGACGTGATCGGTACGGCGCGGGCCGCGCTGGCGTTCGCGGTGCTCGGGACGCTGCCGGTGCTGCTGATCCCGCTGACGTTCGCGGGGGTCGGGACCGTGCTGTGTGCGATCGGTGGGGTGTGCACGGCGGCGGCGGTGGTGGCGAACAACGTGCTCAAGGCGAGTTTTCAGCAGCGTTACTGCCCGCCTGCGCTGCTCGGTCGGCTGTACGCGACGGCGTCGTTCCTGGCGCTGGGGGCGTTGCCGCTCGGGGCGCTGGCCGGTGGGGCGCTCGCGTCCCGGATCGGGGTGCGGCCGGCGTTGTGGGTGATGGTGGCCGGAGTGCCGGTGGCCGGCGTCGTCCTGGTGTGCTCGCCGATCCGGCGGGGCCGAGACCTGCCCGAGCACGCTGCGCTCTGGCGTTGACGTCGGGGGGAACGTCTACCGTTCGGCGGGTGAAGTTCGGAGTCGCGTACAACACCGCTGCGCAGGGCATGGATCCCGATCGGCTGGTCCGGTTCGCGCAGCACGCCGAGGCCTGTGGCTTCGAGTCGTTCTACGTGCCGGAGCACCTCGTGCTCTACCCGGGTGCGTCGATCTACGGCAACGAGTTGCCGACGACGATGGCGGTCGCCGACCCGCTCGATCTGCTGACGTTCGTCGCCGCTGCTACGCAGCGGATCGTGCTCGGTACGGCGGTGTTGCTGCTGCCGTACCGGCACCCGGTCGTCCTGGCCAAGCGTCTGGCGACGATCGACGCGCTGTCGCGCGGACGGATGCGTCTGCTCACGGTCGGGCTGGGCTCGCTCGCCGGGGAGGCCGACGCGATCGGCGTCGACTTCGCGACCCGCGGGCAACGCGCCGACGAGGCGATCGACGCGTTGCGTCTGCTCTGGGGCGGTGGCCCGGACGGGGTGACGTTCACCGGCCGGTTCTTCCGGTTCACGAACGTCTGCGTGTACCCCAAGCCCTACGAGGGAGCGATCCTGCCGATTCACGTGGCCGGTTCGAGCCGCCCGGCCGCGAGGCGGGCCGGCGCGCGGGGTAGCGGGTACTTCCCCGGCGGCGGGCACCCGGACGAGCTGGCCGAGCGGTGGGCGCTGGCCCGGGCCTCGGCTCCCGATCCGGACTCGCTCGAGTACACGCGCTGGGGGAGCATCGAGCTGACCCCCGACCGGGTCGGCGTGTACGCCGCCCAGGGCGTGACCCGGCTGGTCGTGAACCCCGGCGGCGAACTCTCCGAGCAACTCGACCAGATGTCAGCGTTCGCCGAGCGTCATGGCCTCAGGCCCTTGAGCACGACGTCCAGGTAGCGGTCGGCGGCGGTTCCGTCGGAGTCGTCGCCGCTGTCCACCGCGCGACGGATCCCGCAGGTCAGGCGACGCATGTCGTCGGCCGTGACGTCGTCGCGGATCACGCCGGCGGCGCGCGCCCTGGTCAAGACCTGTAGGGAGACCTCGCCCAGTTCCCGGCCCAGCTCCAGCGTCTCCGCGCACTCGTAGCTCGACGACGCCAGCACTTCGGCCAGCGCCGCATCGTCGAGCTGGCACCGCAGGGCGGCGCGCAGCAGCCCGGCCAGCCCGGCCGCCACGTCGGGGTTCTCGGCGGCGGCGCGTGCCTCGGCGATCAGTGCGGCGTAGCTGTCGGCGGCGAGCGTCTCCAGCAGCACGCGCCGGGTCGCGAAGTGCCGGTACATCGTCCCGACGCCGACCCCGGCGTCCTTGGCGATCGCGTTCATCGGGAGCTCGAGGTCGCCGGACGCGATCCGGGCCCGTGCCGCATCCAGCATCTGGGCCCGCACCCGGGCGGAGTCAGCTCGCAACGACGACACGCTTAGAGGATAACTCATCCGCTAACGTGTACCGTGAGCGGATAGATAATCCGCTAAGGAGGCGGCAATGCTCTGGAGCTATGACGAAATCCCTGATCAGACCGGTCGCGCGGTGGTGGTCACCGGGGCCAGCAGCGGGCTCGGGCTGATCGTCGCCGACCAGCTGGCCCGCCGCGGCGCCGACGTGATCCTGGCCGTGCGCGACGCCGAGAAGGGCCGCCGTGTGCAGGCCCAGCTGACCGGGACGACCGAGGTGCGCCAGGTCGACGTCGCCGACCTGGACTCCGTCCGCAGGTTCGCGGACCGGATGCACGACGACGGGCGCTCGATCGACGTCCTCATCAACAACGCGGGGATCGGGGCGCAGACCCGAGCCCTGACCCCGCAGGGGTTCGAGAGCGTGTTCGCGACCAACCACCTCGGCGCGTTCGCGCTGACCGGACTGCTCCTCGACCTGTTCCGGCCCGACCACGACCCGCGGGTCGTGGCGGTGGGTTCGAACCTGTACCGGCGGATGCGGCCGCGGACCGACTTCGAGAACCTGACCGCGGAGGGGAAGTTCGCGCCGGGAGCGACGTACGTGAAGTCGAAGGTCGCGAACCTGCTGTTCGGCGCGGAGCTCGACCGTCGGCTGCGCGCGGCCGGAAGTCCGATTCGGAGCCTCCTGGCGCACCCGGGCATGGCCGCGACGCCGATGAACGCGACCGCCGAGGGTGCGCTGCAGAAGCTCTGGCTGTATCTCGGCGGCGCGCTGTTCAGCCGCCCGGCCGAGATCGGGGCCTTACCGCTCGCGTTCGCGGCAACCAGCGAGAAGGCCGAGACCGGTGTTTTCATCGGCTTCGGCGCCCGGAAGAGCGACGTGAGCCTGCACTTCGACCCGCTGGCCCGGCCGGCCGACGACGAGGCGCTGGCGGCGCGGCTCTGGCGGATCTCCGAGGACGCGACCGGGGTGCGTTACCTCGACGGCGTGCGGCTGCCGTAGAACTCGGCGATCGCGGCGAACGCCTCCTTGGGCTCCCAGGATCCGTCGTCGAGGACTCGGACGATGCCGTAGCTGGCCAGATCGAGATCGTCGCGGGGGTCGCCGTCCGGGCGGTGCGGGTGGTCGGCCAGCGCGAACAGGAACACGAACGCGGAGTCGACGCCTTCGGCGTCGAAGATCTCCAGCAGGTCGCGGATCGTGTCGGCCTGACCGGCCTCGTCGCGGGTGTACTCGCCGTCCAGCCGGAGCGGCTTCCCGGTCTCCGGATCGTTCTCGACGATCTCCAGGCCCTCCGCCCCGCGGTCGGACGCGCCCGCGAACGTGGCGCAGCCGAACTCGGTGATCGCGAGCGGTTTGTCCATGGCGACGTAGGCGCGGACGCCGTCGACGAACTGGTCGGCGATCGCGGCCGTGCGGTAGAGGTCGATCGAGACGATGTCGAACGGCGTCCAGTCGAGGCGGTCGAGCTGGATGGAGGCGTAGGTGACCCGGCCGCCGAACCGCTCGCGGATGCGCGGGACGGCGGTCGCGAAGAACGCGTCGAGACGTTTCGAGGACTCGGCGATGAGTGCGGGCATCTCTGGGGATCGGTTCACGAGCGGCTCGATGCGGTCGGCGAACGTGTCGCCGGGTAGGAAGCCGTGGGCGAACAAGCTGAGCTCGGCGCCGGCGACGAACACGATCTCGCCGCCGGCTTGCCGGAGTTTCTCGGCCCGCTCGGCGCAGTCGTCGAACAACGTCAGCATCTCGTCGGTGGTGAGGTCCAGTGGGTACGGGGAGTACCAGACCTCCAGGCCGAGACCGACCGCGAGGCCGGCGGCGACATCGAGGCGGTCGGGGTGGCCGCCGGTGAGGCGGACCGTGTTGCAATGCAGCTCGTCGCGGATGATCTGCAAGTCATGGGCGACCCGCTCGGGGTCGAGGTGCGGGATCGAGGTGGTTCCGTTGCGGATCCAACCGGTGTCGTAGGTGATTCCCTGGGCGCGCATGTTCATAGGGTACTAGCAGTACCTTATTGCGAAGGTGGGTATGGAGAAACAGACTCGGCGGCGGGGTGCGGCGCTGGAGGAGGCGATCCTGCGGGCGGCGGTGGAGGAGCTGACGTCCTCGGGGTTCGCCGGGCTGACGATGGATCGGGTCGCGCAGCGCGCGGGGACGAACAAGAACGCGATCTACCGACGCTGGCCCGACCGGCTCGCGCTCGGCGTCGCCGCCTACCGGCAGCTGACCGGGGCGATCGAGCCGCCGGACACCGGCAGCCTGCGCGAGGACGCGCTGGAGATGCTGCGCCGGGCCAACCGCTATCTGGCGTCGCCGCTCGGGGCGATTCTGCGCGAGCTGATGGCGGCGGCGGGTGGGGCGTCGGATTTGCTGGCGCAGTTGTCGGAGCGGTCCGACGAGCCGGCCGCGACCTGGCTGGTGATCCTCGGCCGGGCGGTGGCGCGCGGCGAGGCGGCCCCGGAGGCGCTGCATCCGCGGGTGGCGACCGTCGCGATCGTGCTGCTGCGTAACGAGTTCGTGACCCGGGGCGTCCCCAGCGTGCCCGACGACGTCCTCGTCGAGATCGTGGACGAGGTGTACCTACCGCTCGTCGCTCAGCGGCGGAACCACCGCGGCCAGTAGGAGCGCGGGCCGCGGACGGCGGCGAAGCCGACGCGGCGCATCACGTCCTCGTAGCCCCCGATGTCGGTCAGCCGGGTGCAGAGCGTGGCCGCGTCGAACAGCGCGAGGTTGGCGCCCGAGCCGCGCGAGGGCGGCATCGCGTGGATCGCGTCGCCGAGGAGCGTGACCGCGGTCGGGGTCCAGGGCCTGACCGGCTTCGACGTACGGATCCTGATCTCGAAGGTGGCTTCGGGCGTGGCGCGGTCGATCAGGTTGCGCAGGTCGGGGTGCCAGGTCCGGATGAGGTCGGCCGGTTCTTGGTCGAGCCTGGACCCGCGGGCGGCCAGGCTCCACATGACGTAGTCCTCGTGAGCGGTGAGGCCGAGCGCGGACGGCTTGGTGCGGAACTGAACGAGTCCGAGCGCCAGCCCGAGCCCGCGCCGGTCGGTGACCGGGCAGAACCCGTCCCGGAGCGGGGCGGGCAGGCGGTCCTCGACCGCGGCGAGCGGGGTGCGGCCGTAGACGCAGCGGGTGCCGGTATCGACGATCCGGGCGTGCGGGAGGTACTGGGAGCGGACCCTCGAGCCGATGCCGTCGGCGCCGACCAGCAGGTCACCGTCGGCGCTCGTGCCGTCGGCGAAGTGGGCGCGGATCGTGCCGTTCCGGGGTTCGTAGTGGGTGAACTGCGCGCCGAAGCGCAGGTCGGGCAGGCCGGTGGAGAGGATCTCGCGGAGCGTGAGACGGTCGACCGAGGTACTGAATCCGGGCCCGGTCTCGATCGTCTTCAGGGTTTTCAGCTGCGGGGTCAGGACCGTGACGCGGTGGCTGGGGCGGCTCGTGGTCTGCTCGAACAGGTCGTAGAGGTCGGGCGGGAGGCACTGGCGAAGGGCGTCGGCGGCGCGGCTGTCGACGTGCAGGCGATAGCCCTGGGGTCTCGCGGTGAGGGTCCGGTCGCGCTCGAAGACCGTGGCCTCGACGCCGTTCTTCTCAAGACCCTGGGCCAGGCCGAGACCGCCCAGCCCGCCGCCGATGATCAGCACCCGCATCTGCCCACAGTGGCATGTCAGGAAAGGTGGGAAGTAGGACGTTGCTGCCGTCGGCGACGGGCCCCAGGCTGGGGGCATGCCCACTCGCACCGTGCTGTTCGTGCTGTTCGACGGCTTGCAGAGCATCGACGTCAGCGGTCCGCTCGAGGTGTTCGCCGGGGCCAACCGGCGACCGACGGGTCCGCATTACGACATCGTGACCGCGAGCCTCGGCGGCGAGCCGGTGACGTCGTCCGGTGGGTTGCGCCTGATGCCGGACGTCGACCTGGCTGACGCGCCGGTGCCGCACACGCTGGTGGTGCCGGGTGGGCACGGGACGCGGAAGCCGGACCCGTCGCTGATCGCGTGGCTGCGCGAGCGCGCCGGCTCGGCCGAGCGGCTGGTCTCGGTGTGCACCGGGGCGCTGTTGCTCGCCGAGGCCGGGCTGCTGTCGGGGCGGCGGGTGACCAGCCACTGGTCGGTCTGCGGGGCGCTGGCCCGGCGGTATCCGGACATCACCGTCGACCCGGACCCGATCTTCGTGCGCGACGGCGCGCTGTCGACGTCGGCCGGCGTCACGGCCGGGATCGACCTCGCGCTCGCGCTGGTCGAAGAGGATCTGGGCCGGAAGACCGCGCTGACGATCGCCCGCCACCTGGTGATGTTCCTGCGGCGGCCGGGGAACCAGGCGCAGTTCAGCACGCAGCTGTCGGCGCAGCTCGCCGACCAGCCGCGGCTGCGTGAGGTGCAGGTCTGGATCGCCGATCACCCGGCCGAGGACTTGAGCGTCGAGGCGCTCGCGCGCCGCGCGAACCTCTCGCCGCGACAGTTCGCGCGCGCTTTCACCGCTGAGGTCGGTGAGTCCCCGGGCCGTTATGTGGACGCCGTCCGGCTGGAGACCGCTCGTCGGTTGCTGGAGGAGTCGGACGACGGGGTGGAGCAGGTCGGTCGTCGTAGTGGATACGGGACGACGGAGGCGATGCGCCGCGCTTTCGTCCGGACGCTGGGTGTGTCGCCCGGCGAATATCGGCGCCGGTTCTGAGGGGATGTCTCATGCAGGTCGCCGTTCCGCTGTACTCGCAGTTCACCGCGCTGGACGCGGTGGGGCCGTACGAGGTGCTGTCGCGGGTGCCGGGGGTGGAGGTGGTGTTCGTGGGGGCCCGGCGCGGTCCGGTCGACGCGGACGTCGGGAGCCTGGCGCTGCACGCCGACGCGCTGTACTCCGAGGTGGTCGAGCCGGACGTCGTCGTGGTGCCGGGTGGGCCGGGTCAGCACCGGGCGATGGAAGACGAGAGGTTGCTGGCCTGGCTTCGTGCGGTGGACGCGGGTACGACGTGGACGACGTCGGTGTGTACGGGGTCGTTGCTGCTGGCGGCGGCCGGGTTGCTGGCCGGCCGGCGGGCGACGACGCACTGGCTGGCGCTGGAGCAGCTCGCGGAGTTCGGCGTCGAGCCGACGTCGGAGCGGGTCGTGTTCGACGGGAAGTACGTGACCGCGGCCGGGGTGTCGTCGGGGATCGACATGGCGCTGGCGTTGGTGGGGAGGGTGGCGGGTGACACGGTCGCGCAGGCCGTGCAGTTGGGGATCGAGTACGACCCGCAGCCGCCGTACGGGGCGGGGTCGCCGGGCAAAGCGCCGGGTGAGGTGGTGGCGCTGCTCGAATCGATGAGAAGCATGATCCTGACCGGAGCCTGAGCGCTCAGCCGAGCGTCTGGGGTGAGGGGCGGACGTCCGCTCGGCGGCGCGGGCCGCGGCCGGCGGGCTCACGATCGACGAGCCGTCCAGGCAGTCGCCGCCGACGACCTGGTAGCCGCGGGCGGTCACCGTGTCGATCGGGACCTGCAACCGGGCATGGGTCGGGTCTACTGGTCTCGGTACATCGGCAACGAGGGCGAGGACTGATGGCGGTCGGTCGGTTGGCGCGGGTCGTGTTCGACGCGGGCGACGCCGACGCGGTGATCGCGTTCTATGCCTCGCTCACCGGGTGGCCTCGGGTGGACCCGTTCTCGGTGCAGACGCCCACCGGGCCGCTGCTCGCGATTCAGCCGGTGCCGGAGCACGTGCCTCCGCGGTGGCCGGGGCAGGAGCTTCCGGCTCAGGTCCACCTCGATTTCGACGTCGCCGAGCTCGCGCCGGCAGTCGAGCGGGCGGTGCAGCTCGGGGCGGTTCGGCTGGGCGGCGGGGAGTACTGGGTCACGTTGGCGGATCCGGCCGGGCATCCGTTCGACCTGTGCAGGACCAGGGCGGTCACATCGATGTCTCGACTGTGGGTGCACCTGGACACGTCGGATCCGTCGGCGGCGGCCCGGTTCTACGGCGAGTTGCTCGGGATGCCGATCGTGCACGACGACGAGGTCGGGGCCGCGCTCGGTGCGCGACCCACCGAGGTCGGCACCACGCTGTTCTTCTGCCCGGTGGAACAGCACACGCGGCCGCGGTGGCCGGATCCGGCTTTTCCGCAGCAGGCGCATCTCGACATCGCGGTCGCCGACATCGACTCGGCGCGGGCCACGGCGGTGCGGCTGGGCGCGGTACCGCTCACTGAAACCGTGCTGGCCGACCCCGACGGGCATCCGTTCTGTCTGGTCGATTAGTCACGTGATCGTCAAAGACGATTCCGTCGGCGAGGTCGAGTGGATCATCAGCGTCGACTCCTCGCGGATGCGGGTCCATCAGCACGCCGCGGGTCCGGCCGCGGAATCGACGTCGAGGCGTTCGCGGTCGAGGGCGAAGGACTCGGGCGGCCCCGCACCCGGCCCGATCGAGTCATCGCGGACAAGGCCTGCTCCCACGACTCGACCCGCGCGGCGATGCGGGAGCGGCGGACTCCGTTCACCTGCCCGGAACGATCCGGCCAGATCACCCGGCGGGTCGCGAAGGGCTCGGCCGGAGGCCGACCGCCGGCCTTCGACCGGCAGACCCACAAGCAGGCCGCCCCGGTGGGCTGCTGGCCTTTGGGATACGGCCTAGTTCTCGAACAGGTCGCCCACGCGGGAGAGGAACTCCCGGAGGTTGTCCTCCGTCGTCAGCTCCCGCGCCTCGGCGACGGTCAGCCACCTCAGCTCCGCGTCCGGTTTTTCCGGACGGACGTCGTCCGGGGTGCCGGTCGCGAGCACGAAGCGGACGTCGGCGTGCTCGTGCGCCGGCTCGTCGCCCCGGGCGGTGACCGGCACCACGACGACGTGTCGGAGCGACGCGTCCGGCCAGGGGCGCAGGTCGGTCAGGCCGGTCTCCTCGCGGCCTTCGCGCAGCACGATCTGGAGCGGGTCGGTCTCGCCCGGGTCGGCGTGCCCACCGACCTGGAGCCAGGCCTGCTGACGGGCGTGCCAGCGCAGCAACACCCGCTGGCTCGGCGGATGCACGACCAGCCCCGACGCGGTGACGTGCAGGTCGGATCTCCGGGTCCAGGGGTCGCCTCCCCGGGCGACCGAGACGGCTCGCGCGAGGTCGGCCGCCTCCGCCGGAGTCCGCGGCCGGTAATCACCAAGAAGCGCCTCGAGCATGCCCCGGATCCTGCCTCATCCGTCCCACTGCGCGCTCTGGGCACAGGGACCAGCGGCCGGCCCGGGCGTTGTCGGTCAGGACGCGTTCGATAGTGGGGACGCTGTCGACCGCGAAGTAGGCCGCGGCGCGGCCATGGGCGCGCTCGCCGCCGCCCTCGGGATCCGGCCGGGTTTTCTCGGCGTCCAGGTGAACCGGTTCGCCGGGCCGGTCGCGTTCGCAGCGGACCGCGGTGGTCTTCGACGCGCGGATTACCGGGTCGAGTTCGAGGCCGAGCCAATCCTGGCCGCCGCGCCGGTCGCGTCGTAGCTGCAGAACGCGTTGCTCGAGCGAGGCCGGGTGCGACGCAGGCTCGACCGCGGCGAGGAGGACCGGTCTTGCAGCCCGCCGGGGCGTTCGGCGTCGTAGCAGGCCAGCCACCGGCCGACAGTCTGACGCGAGCCACCCATCTGGCCGGCCACGCGGGCCTGCGGGCCGGGCACACCATCTGCCACCAACGCCCCGGCCGAGCACACCTATGACCCTTTTCGCTGCGCGCTCTATGATCCATTTCGCTGCGCGAAGTGCCACCGGTGCCCCTCAACATCCAGAGCCTCGTACCTCCGATCTCCCCAGAACATGTCTTCGAGCGGCGACACGATCCGCGCCCCCTCCTCGCACGCCCGCCGGTAGTGCTCCTCCACGTCCGAGACGTACACGTTGAGCATCGCGGTCGCCATCCCGACCTCGAGCGGACTCCCCAGCCCGTGCCGCCCGGACTGGCCGATCATCACGACCCCCTCGCCGATCTCGAGCCACGCCAGCGTCCCTTCCGGGTGCTCCATCCGTGACTCCCGGCGCTCCACCAGCCCGAACACCCGGGTCAGGAAATCGAGCGCCGACCAGACGTCCAGATAAGCCAGACGGGTGTAGACCGACGGCCTCGGCCGGTGCACGGGCGGGCCGCCGGTGATCGCCGCGAGGAGGCGAGCCTTCTCGCGGGTCAGGACCTCCGGGTCCGGCGGATCGTCCGGCAGCAGCCGGTCGGGGCGGGACCGGCGGAGTTGGTCCAGGTCATCGGTCATGTCAGGCCCTCCGACAGGCGCGCCCGGGCCCGGCTCAGCCGGGAGCGCACGGTTCCGACCGGTATACCGAGCGCGAACGCGATCTCCTCGTAGGTCAGCTCCTCCCAGGCGAACAGCAGCAGCGCCTGCCGCTCGCCCTCGGGCAGCGCCTCCAGCCCGTCGAGCAGCCTCGGCCGGAGCGCGCCGGCGTCGGCCGCGGCCACCGCGCGGTCGGCCGGATCGTCGGCCGGGGCCGGCGGCGAGAGGCGCGCCATCGCCCGGAGCCGACGCGCCTCCCCGCGGTGATGCTTGGCGACCAGGTTCGCGGCGATGCCGTACAGCCACGGCCGCACCTCGCCCCGGCTCGGATCGAACGCCGCCCGCCGTTCGAACGCGATGCGGAACACCTCCCCGAGCAGGTCTTCGGCTTCCGCCGGCGGTACCCGCCGGGCCAAGAAGCGCAGCAGCGTCGACCCGTGCCGGTCGAACAACTCCGCGACGTCCATGCCTAACTCTTCCCCGATCGACGGTCGCGGTTCGCGAACTTCTCGGACGCTGTGGGGAAGAAGTGTTCATGCGAGTCTTTCGGATCATGCCGAACCTGCCGGTGGCCGACATCGAGGCGGCGAAGAGCTTCTACACGGACTTTCTCGGGCTGACGAACGAGGACTTCAACCTGGGCTGGGTGGCCCGGTACACCTCGCCCGACGGTCAGGCGATCGTTCAGCTGGTCACCCGGGACGCGAGCGCGCCGGTGGACTCGGCCGTGTCCGTCCACACGTCCGACGTCGAGGCCGCGTACGAAGACGCGCAGCGGCGTGGGTACGAGATCGTGAAGCCGCTGGCGACGGAGGCCTGGGGCGTGCGCCGCTTCTTCGTCCGCGCCCCGGACGGAACGGTCTTGAACATCGCCCAGCACGCCGACTGACCAGCCAGGAATCGAGAAGCGAGCTGGCCGGGGCCGCGGAAATGAAGCCGGTCACGAAGAGCTTCTGGGGCTACGGCGGGGTCGTACGCCCGACGGCACGATCGTCAAGATCGCGTCGTCGTCGAAGAAGAACACCGGACCCGCGACGCGGGAGATCGACGACGTGGTGCTGCTGGTGGGCGTCGAGAACGCCTGGGTCAGCTGACGTACCAGGGCTCGCGGGCCGCCTCGCGGGCCAGGGCCAGGCACCGTGTCTGGCGCGGGTCCAGCGGCGGCATCGACTCCGCGTCGAACCAGGCCACGTCCACCGACTCGTCGTCGTTGACCCGGGCCTCGCCGCTGACGTAGCGGCACCGGAACGCGACGTCGAGCCAGTAGACCTGGTCGCCGTTGGGTAGCACCCGCAACGGCAGGCCCTCGACCGAGACCAGCCGCTCCACCTCCGCGACGACGGCCGTCTCCTCCAGCGTCTCGCGCACCGCACACACCGCGGGCTGCTCGCCGGGCTCGAGGCACCCGGTGACGAGCGCCCAGGTCCCGTCGTCCGAACGGCGGGTGAGTAGCACCCGATCCCGGTCGTCCAGCACGACGGCGGTGACGCCGGTCAGCGGCAGCGGGTCGCGCCCGATCTTCGAGCGCAGTTCGACGATGAAGTCCGGAATCGGCACGCCCCGACCTTACGACCGCCCGGCACCCGCCTGTGAATACCGTTGGAGCGCGCCGCCGACACCTGCTTCCATGTCGCCATGGTCTCCACCGAGCATCTCGTCGCGTTCGCGGCGATGTCGTTCCTGCTGATCGTCGTGCCGGGGCCCAGCGTCCTGTTCGTGATCGGGCGGGCGCTCTCGCAGGGCCAGCGGGCCGCGCTCGTGACCGTCGCCGGCAACACGCTCGGCTGCTACGTACTGATCGCCGCGGTCGCGTTCGGTGTCGGCTCGATCGTCGAGCGTTCGGTGGTCGTGTTCACGATCCTCAAGCTCGCCGGGGCCGCCTACCTCGTCTACCTGGGCATCAAGGCCTGGCGCGGCCGCCGGTCGCTACCGGCCACGTTCGCCGGCACGGCCGCACCGCGCGGGCTCCTGCGGACGTTCGGCGAGGGCTTCACGGTCGGGGTGTCCAACCCGAAGACGATCGTGTTCTTCGCCGCCGTGCTGCCGCAGTTCGTCGACCGCAGCACGGGTCACGTGGCCGTGCAGATGTTGATCCTCGGCCTGGTCTTCATCGCGATCGCGCTCGCGTCCGACGGCGCCTGGGGCCTGGCCGCGTCGGCCGCCCGCGACTGGTTCGCCCGCTCGCCGCAGCGGCTGGCGCTGATCGGGGGCGTCGGCGGCCTGACGATGATCGGCCTAGGAGTAGGTGTAGCTGCCACCGGCCGCAAGGACTGACGGATCGGCCGCGACGTCCTGCGCGGCCCGGACGAACGCGGCCACCGCCGGCGAGCGCGAGTCCGACGGCCAGGCGACGGCCAACGTCGACGGCGTCAGGTCGGTGACCTCGCGGAACGCGAGCCCGGCACGCGCGTGCCGTCGAGCCAGCGACACGGGCACGAACCAGACGACGCTCCCGACCTCGACCAGGCTGAAGATCTGGGCCAGATCCCGGCGCTTCACCACCGACCCCGGCGGCGGAGGCGCCACCCCGCCGTCGCCCGCGTCGGTCCCGTCCGGCAGCTCCCGGCCGGCCAGATCGGCCAGCGACAGCGACGTCCGGGCGGCCAGCGGGTCGTTGGCCGCCAGCACCACGACCCGCGGCTCGGTCAGCAGCGGCTCGACGTCGACGCCTCGGTCGTCGAACGGCAGCACCAGCAGCGCCACGTCGGCCCGTCCGTCGCGCAGGGCCGGCGCTTGCTCGTCGCGTCCGCCCATGAGTAGTTCGACCGGAAGGGCAGACGGGCTCCGTTCGAACTCCGCGAGCATGCGCGGCAGCAGGCCGGCGTCGTAGTCGGCCTTGAAGGCGAGGCGTAGCCGAGGCTCGGCGGCGTTCCGGGCCCGCCGCCCAGCGGCCTCGACCGCCTCGAGCGCGGTCCGGGCGTCGCGGAGCAGCGCGGTGCCCGCGGGCGTGAGCGCGACCTGGCGGGTCGTCCGTTCCAGCAGCTGCACGCCGAGCTGCCGTTCGATCTCCCGGATCGCCCGCGACAGCGGCGGCTGCGCCATCCCGAGCCTCTCGGCCGCCCGCCCGAAGTGCAGCTCCTCGGCGACCGCGACGAAATACCGCAGCTGCCGAACCTCCAGGTTACTCATACCGCCACGGTATCAATGTCGGGCGGATCGGTCCTTCAGTCCACCCGCGACAAGGCGTTCGCTGAGGTCATGATCGTTGTCACCGCCCCCACCGGGCGGATCAGCTCCCGCCTCCTTCGCCTGCTCCTCGACGAGGACCGGCACGACCTCCGCGTCATCGCCCGCGACCCCGACCGCCTGCCCGCCGACGTCCGCAAGAAGGTGCAGGTCGTGGTGGGCTCGCACAGCGAGCCCGCGGTCATCGACCGCGCGTTCCGCGGCGCGGACGCGGTCTTCTGGCTGCTCCCGCCGAACGGGTCCGCCACCGACCGGACCGCGGCGAAGGTGGCCTTCGCCCAGGCCGCGGTCGACGCGTTCGCGCGCGGCGACGTCGGCCGGGTCGTCGGCGCCTCCAACCTCGGCCGAGGTACCCTGATGGCCGGACGGGCCGGCCTGGCGACGCTCTCGCTCGCGGTGGACGACTCGATCGCTGCTACCGGCGTGCCGTACCGGGCGCTCGCTCTGCCCGGGTTCATGGACAACGTCGGCTACCAGGCGCGGGGCATCGTGGACGGCGGGGTGCTCGCCGAGGCGATGGATCCGGATCGCCGGTTGCCGGCCGTGGCTACCCGGGACATCGCCGCCGTGGCGGCCCGGTTGCTCGTCGACGAGAGCTGGACCGGGTTCGAGGAGGTGCCGGTGCTCGGGCCCGAGGACCTGTCACCGGCCGAGCGGGCGGCGATCCTGACCGACGTGCTCGGCCGGCCGGTGCGATACCAGCAGCTCTCGCTCGACGCTCTGCGGGCTCGGTTGGTCGGGCAGGGGTGGTCGGAGGTGATGGCGCAGGCGATGGTCGAGATGACGATCGCGAAGAACGAGGGCCTCGACAACGGGGTGGAACGAACTACCGAGAACAGCACGCCGACGACGTTCCGCGAGTGGTGCGGAGAGTTCTTCAGCCCAGCGCGCTGAACACGACCTCGGCCCGGTCGCGGGTGGCCGCCAGGTCGGCGATCCCGTCCGCGATGCGGTCCGGATCGAGCGTCGGCAGGCCGCCGACGGGCGCGGACGCGTCGGCCGCGGGCGCGCCGCTCGGCGGTGGGCCACCCGCCGCGGCCACGGCGGCGAGGGCCGCTCGGTGGATGTCTCCGCCGGTGATGAGGCCTCCGATCACCGCGGCGCCCGCGTACACCCCGGTCTCGGCCAGGGCGACGTTCATCGTCAGCGCATACGTGCGCAGCGCTGCCGAGGC
The DNA here is from genome assembly GCF_006912135.1 of Cryptosporangium phraense. Lineage (NCBI taxonomy): Bacteria > Bacillati > Actinomycetota > Actinomycetes > Cryptosporangiales > Cryptosporangiaceae > Cryptosporangium > Cryptosporangium phraense. The sequence continues at coordinate 16,866 of NZ_VIRS01000047.1, forward strand.
CGGAGCCAGCGCGCCGATCATCGGCAGCGGCACGACCGCCGACAGCCCGGTCACGTACAGCAGCGTCCCGGACCCGCGCTCGATCATTCCCGGCAGCACCAGCCCGGTGAGGTCGAGCGCGGGCCGGACCATGGCCCGGATCGCCTCGTCCAGGTCGGACGCGGTCGCCTGCAGGATCGGCGCCGGTCGCGCGGCCGGATCCGGCGCGCCCGGCCCGCAGTACAGCACCTCGATCGGCCCGAGCTCCTCGGTCACGGCCGCCACCGCCCGAGACGTCTGCGCCGGGTCGGTGACGTCGGCCGCTACGGCCACCGCCGTGATCCCCGCCGAGCGCAGCGCGGTCACGTACCCCTCGTGCCGATCCCCGTTCCGGGAGATCAGCCCGACCGGGTGCCCGCTACGCCCGAACCGACGAGCAACCGCAAGCCCCAGCCCGGGCCCCGCTCCGACAATCAGAATTGGTTTCACGGGAAACACTGTCGGCGCCGCCGAAGACCCACGGAAGAAGGCACTTCGATGTCCGGTAGGAACACCGTTGTTAGTTCCCTGCCCGCAAGGGTTCCGCTCGCCGAATACGAGGCCTGCCCGGTCACCGAGGTCTTCCGCCGCTTCGGTGACAAGTGGACGCTCGTGACGCTGATGCTGCTCTCCGAACGGACGCACCGCTTCAACGAGCTGCAGCACCGCATCGAGGGCATCAGCCAGCGGATGCTCACCCGCACGCTCCGGGCCCTCGAGTCGGACGGTCTGGTGCAGCGAACCGTGCACCCGACCGTCCCGCCGTCGGTGGAGTACTCGCTGACGCCCCCCGGCCGTTCCCTGCTCGGACCCCTCGCGGAGATCGCGGCCTGGGCCGTCGGCCGAGAACCCGGCTGAGTCAGAGGACAGCCGGTTTCAGGACCTCTTCGCACCACTGCCGGAACGTCGTCGGCGTGCTGTTCTCCGGGGTCCGAGTCACGCCGTGGTCCAGCCCGTCGTTCTTGGCCGTCGCCATGTCGGCCATCCCCTGGGCCATCGCCTCCGACATCCCGTTGCGCACCAGGTTGGCCCGGAAGTCCGCGACCGGGATCTGCTGGTACCGCACCGGCCGTCCGAGCACGTCCGTGATCGTCGCGGCCATCTCGTCGGAGCTGAGGTCCTCCGGCCCGAGCACCGGCACCTCCTCGACGCCGGTCCAGGTCTCGTCGACGAGCAGCCGCGAGGCCACCGCGGCGATGTCCCGGGTGGCGACGGCGGGCGCACGCAGGTCCGGCCGCGTCGGCCCGTAGAACACTCCGGTCGACCCGATCGGACCCGCCTGCCTGGCCACGTTGTCCATGAACGACGGCATGGTCAGCGCCCGGTACGGCACGCCGGTGGCCGCGATCAGGTCGTCCATGGCCAGCGTCGCGGTGACGTAACCCGCCTGCCCGGCCACCGGCGTCCCCCGCCCCAGGGCCGAGATGCCGACGACCCGGCCGACGCCCTTCATCGCCTCGAGGCCGGCGCGCGCGAAGCCGGAGTACGCGTCGTCCACGCCGGAGGCCCGGGGATCCGCCGGTACCAGCCAGAACACCGCGTCGGCCCCGTCGAACGCCGTCCCCACGACGTCCGCATCACGATGGGAACCGACCACGACCTGCACGCGGTCGGCGACGCCCGGCGCGAGCCGGGCCGGATCCCGGACGATGACGCGGACCGGCGCACCGGCCTCGAGGAGGCCCTGCACCACCTGACTGCCGATGTGTCCGGTCGGCGCGGTAATCACGATCATGGCGCCAGTCAACGCGCGCCCGGAGCGAACCGGAAAGACCGATCGGCGCGCGATTGATACCCGCCCGGTATCAGCCCACACGCTGAGGACCTCGCCGGGTGGCGGCGTAGGACTACGGTGCGCGCATGGCCAAGAAGACTGTGCTCCTGCTGACCGCACTGGGTATCGCTGCCACCGCCGTCGCGGTGATCGTCGCTCGCCGTCGCGAGGAGCAGGAACTGCTCGACAGCGGCGTGCTCCCGCTGGAGTACGGTGCCGAGCCGATCCTGGACTCGGTGTCTGAGGAGCGTTGATCGGCTAGTGCCAGTCGCTGATCTGTAGGTCGTCGGGGGCCGGGCGGCCCTGCCCGGTCTCGACGAGCTCCTTCAGGCTGAGCAGGAACACCGCCCACTTGGTGCTGCAGTGGTACATGAACTCGACCGGCTCGCGCCAACCCTCGTGGGAGAACAGCACGATCGTGTACTGGTCTCGCTGCTCGAGGCGCCAGTTCACGTCGGTGCCGATCCACTCCTCCGGTCCGTCGGTGACCAGCCAGCGGACCCGGCCGGCCGGATCGGCCTCCTTGACCTGCATGTCGAAGCCGCCGACGTCGCCGAACCGGAAGAGCAGCGTGTCGTCCTGGGACTTGGTGTCCCTCGTCCACCAGGCGGCGAGGTCGTCGGTCGTGGTGATCGCACGGTAGACGTCGTCGAGCGGGGCGATGACGCCGATTCGATGCACGATGTCAGCCATCTTCCGGTCCCTTCGTTGAACTGATTGCAACCTTTGGTTGCGCATCAACGTAGCCCGGGTTCAGATCTCGCGCAACCTTTGGTTGCTCATTAGGCTCATCAGCATGACGTTCTGGCAGCTGACGATCAACGCGAAGGAACCGGCCCGGCTGGCGCAGTTCTGGGCGGCGGCGCTGGGATACACGGCGGTGCCGCCGGGTGCGCCGGACACGAGCTGGAATCGGCACTACCGGGCTCGGCTGGGTGATTCGCCGGCGTTCGCGGACCGGATCTTCGACCCGGAGGGGCTGCGTCCGCCGATCTGGTTCCAGCCCAGCCCGGAGGAGCGGACCGGCCCCAACCGCCTGCACCTCGACCTGTACCCGACCGGCCGCGACACGACGCTGACGTACGAGCGGATGGTGGAGATCGTCGACGCGAGGGTCGCGGAACTAGTGGAGCTGGGGGCGACGGTCGAGCGTTCGGAAGGGTCCGACGACCCGGACGACGCGTTCTACTGGGTCGTGCTGAACGACCCGGAAGGCAACGTCTTCTGCGTCAGCTGAAGCCGCCAGTCGTTGCTCCGCATGACCCGCCCGGGCGGGAACTCGAAGTCGCACTCGCCGACGAGCTCGAACCCGACGCGTCGGCAGACCGCGTTCGAAGCCCGGTTCCCCACCCTGGGAAACGCGTGCAACCACCCACCGCGCCCGACGGCGGCGGCTGCGGCCCGGGCGGCTTCGGCGGCGATTCCCCGGCCCTGGTACGGCGGGAGGACGTTCCAGCCGATCTCGTGGATCGGCTCTCCGCGCCAGGTTCGGGCGTGGTAGCCGACGCTCCCGACCGGCGTCGCGCCGAGGCGGATGCTGTACATGCATCCGGTGCCGTCGGTCGGGAACGCCAGGTAGCGGCGGTGGCGCACGAGCACCTGGGCGTCGGATTCCGGCCCACCGAGGTGGGCCTTCATCTCCGGCGTGTTGATCTGCCGGAGTAGCTCCAGGTCAGCGGTTGTCCACGGCTCGATCGTGACGTTCACCGGGCTCACCTTCCACCGTGTAGCGGCTGACCGCCAGTAGCGGGAGCGTGAGTGCGGCCAGGGCTACTCCCAGGGCGGCGACCGCGAGCATCGCGCCGCGCAGACCGGCCGCTCCGGCCCAGGCGCCGACGTACACCGGGCCGAGCAGGAACCCGAGATACGACACGACGGTCACGATCGACGTCGCCCGGCCGCGCGCGGACTCGGCGACGTTGCCGGACACGATGCTCAGAAACGTCGGGAACAGTCCCGCGGTCCCGGCCGCGGCCAGCACGAGTCCGGCCAGCGCCACCCCGACCGTCGGCGCCCGGGACACGACCGCCGCTCCGGCCGCCGCCACGATCGCCCCGACGACGAGCACCACCCGGGCGTGCCCGGGCTTCAACGCGCCGACCCCGAACCGGGTCACCGCGACCACCCCGGCGAACACCGCCGGCGCCAGCGCGCTCAGCCCCGCGCCGGCCCCGAACACGTCCACGAGATAGATCGCGCCCCAGCTCTGGTGAGCGTTCTCCGAGGCGAAGGCCAGGGCCCCCAACACCCCGACCACCACCAGAGCTCCGACCCCGGCCCCCGCCCTCCCGCCGAGCGAACCCCCACCACGCGAACCCCCACCGCGCAAACCCGGCGCCACCTCCGAATCCGCCGCGCTCGGCCGCGCTCCCGCGCTCGGCAGCGCCCGGTACATCGCTACCGCCGCCACCCCGGCCAACCCCAAAACCCCAGCAAACGGCACCCACGTCGACGCCCCCGCCGCGTACGCCGCCCCGGCCCCGAGACTCGACACGACGACGCTCGCCGAGAACACTCCACCGGCCCGCGTGATCACCGGCCGCCCCGACACCCGCTCGGCCCGCCCCCCGACCGAGTTCATCGCGACGTCGTTCGCCCCGCTGGTCACCCCCACGAGCACCAACCCGACGCACAGCGAGACGAGCCCCTCCGCGAAAACCGCCGTCGCCACCCCGGCCGCCCCCAGCGTCGCGACCAGCCACGCCGCGCACCGCAGCCCCCACCGATCCAGCGCCCGCCCGGCCAGCAACATCGCCGGCAACGCGCCCGCACTCACGAACAGCAGCGCAACGCCCAGCTGCCCGTCGTCCAGATGGGATTGAGCCCGCACCCGAGGCACCGCGGACCCCCACGTCCCCCAGAAGGCACCGAAGACGACGGCGGCGAGGTAGGCGGCTCGCGTCAGCATTGTGTAACGCTACACAGATACGATCACCGCGTGCAATCAGGCCGGGTGACGATGACCGACGTAGCCCGCGAAGCGGGCGTGTCGCCGATGACCGTGTCGTACACGTACAACCGACCGCAGCGGGTCTCGGCCGAGACCCGCGCCCGGGTGCTGGCCGCAGCCGAGGCGCTCGGCTACGCCGGCCCCGACCCGAGCGCCCGCTCCCTTCGCTACGGGGCCACCCGCAACCTCGGCCTGGTCCTCGGCGAACACCTCACGTACGCGTTCGACGACCCGCAGGCGGTCGTGTTCCTGGCCGGCCTGGCCGAGGTCTGCGCCGAGCGCGGCTACGGGTTGCTGATCGTGCCCACGGGCACCGGCGACGAGGACGCCGACCGGGTCCGGGCCGCCGCCGTCGACGCGTACGTGGTCTGGACGACGACGGAGGACGATCCCGTGCTCGCCGCCACCCGGTCCACCCGCCGCCCGGTCGTCGTCCACGGCGGACCGGAGCTGCCCGGCACGACGATGATCGGGATCGACAACCGGGCCGCGGCGCGGGCCGTCGGGCTGGAGGTCTTCGCCGGCGTGCGGAAGCCCGCCGTGCTGAGCTTTCCGCTCGACCGCAACCGGGAGACGTTCGTCCGGACCGGCCTCGACCCGGAGACGGTCGCGTTCCCGGTGACGCGCGACCGGCTCGCGGGCTACCGCGACGCCGCCCGCGAGCTGGGCATCGACTGGTCGACGGTCCCGGTCGGCGTGTGCCGCACCAGCGACGAGGGCGAGGCCCGGACGATCCTGCGGCAGCTGCCCGACGTGGACGCGGTCGCCGCGATGAGCGACCAGCTGGCCCTGGCCGCGCTCCCCGGACGGGTCAGCGGCTGGGACGACTCGGCGGTCGCCGCGGAACACGACCTCACGACGATCGCCCAGTCGCTACGAGCCCAGGGCGCCGCCTGCGCCACCACCGCGCTGGGCGGGGACGCCCCCACGCACCGCGACTCCTGGCACCTGATCCGCCGGGCGTCTACGAGCCGGTGAAACTCCCTACGCCTTGCGCGCGGCGATCTGGATGAGGTTGCCGCAGGTGTCGTCGAAGACCGCGGTCACGACCGGCCCCATGTCCACCGGCTCCTGCGTGAACACCACCCCGAGCCCGGTCAACCGCTCGAACTCGGCCTGCACGTCGTCGACCGCGAACGACGTGAACGGGATGCCGTCGGTCACCAGCGCCTCCTTGAACGGCGGCACGGCCGGATGCGCGGACGGCTCGAGCAGCAGCTCGACCCCGGCGGGCTCCTCCGGCGACACGAGGGTCAGCCAGCGGTGCTCTCCCATCGGGATGTCGTCCTTCACCGTGAACCCGAGGATGTCGGTGTAGAACCGCTCCGCCTTGGCCTGGTCGTCGACGAACACGCTGGTGACGGTGATCTTCACGGTCGGCTACTCCTCCTCGGGTGCGAGTGGCCATCGGTCGACGATGGCCCGCAGCGGTGACGTGTCGAGCCGGTGGTACTTGTACCGGCCTTCGCGCCTCGTGATGACCAGGCCGGCCGCCTCGAGGACGTCGAGATGCTGCGAGATCGCCTGCCGCGACGAGTTGAGCCCGTGCTTCATCGACAGCCGGCCGCAGATCTCGAACAGCGTCTGGTCGTCCCGTTCGCGCAGCTCGTCGAGGATGACGCGGCGCGTAGGGTCGGCCAACGCCTTGAACACGTCCGCCACGCCCGAACGATAGGCAAGCCCCCGCTTGCCTGTCAACGCCCCTCAGAGCACTCCGAGTCCTCGCAGGCTCTCTACCGAGTCGACGATCGTGGACTCCAGGTCTCGCGGGCGCCAGCCCAGCGACCTGGCCCGGTCGTTGTGGATGATCGGGCGCGGAAGGTCGTCACCCGGCGCCTCGGTACTCGGCACCCGCGCCTCCGCGAACCGCCGCCCCAACACCTGAGCCACCTCGAGAAAACTCGTCGTCGGCCCGTCCCCCACGGCCAAGATCCGCTTCCCCGCCATCTCCGGCGCCGCCATCGCCAGGATCTCCAGCTCGGCCACGTCCCGGACGTCCACGACCCCCATCCGGGCCCGCGGTGCCACCGGCATGCTCCCCTCGAACAGGCTCTTGATCAGGTACATCGACGACCCGAGCGCGGGCGTCAGCGTCGGCCCGAGCACGAACGTCGGGTTCACCACGACGAGCTCGAGCGCACCCCGGTCGAAGTCCCAGGCCGCCTTCTCCGCGACCACCTTCGACCGCGGGTACGCGGCCAGCCCGGGCATGTCCGGGTCGGTCCAGTCGTCCTCGGTGAACTCGGCCCCCGGCTTCGGCGTGTAGCCGATCGCCGCGAACGACGACGTCAGCACCACCCGACGCGCCCCTGCGTCGCGGGCGGCCGTCAGCACCCGCAGCGTTCCCGCGCGGGCCGGGCCGATCAGCTCCTCGGGGTCCGACGGCTGCTCGACCGGGATCGGCGAGGCCACGTGATAGACCTCGTCGCACCCGGCTACGGCGTCCGCCCAACCGTCGTCCGACGAGAGATCGGCGACCACGACCGAGAGGTCGGCGGAGTCGCCGACGGCGGCGCGCAGGTCCGCCTCCCGCGACCGGGACCGGACCGTGGCCCGGACCGGCTGCCCGTTGCGCAGCAACGCAGCGATCAGCTGCGTGCCGATGTACCCGGATCCCCCGGTGACCAGTGCAGTGTTCATGACCCCGATGCTCGGCCCAACCGCCCCCGCCGACGAGTAGCCCACTTTTCCTGGGACCCCCAGGGCCAGGCTAAAGATCGGCGACCACGACCCGGCCGTGCCGCATCGACGCCGGCCGGCGAATCACGACCCCCAACTCCTCCGCCACCGCACCCAGGTCGACCTCCCGGATCTCCCCGAACCCGTTCCGCCGCAACAGCGCCGCCATCTCCGGCACCGTCCAGGTCGACCGCCACGGCTCGTCGCGCCAGACGCTCGCCCGCCCCGCCGACCACGACAGCAGCCGGGACACGAATCGTCCCAGCGCCAGACCCCGTCCCGGCGTCTGGAAGTTCACCACCAGCCGCGACCCCGGCGCCGAACACCTCGCGACCTCGGCCGCCGTCGCCGCGACCTCGGCCGAGGTCAGGTAGGGCACGACGCCCTCCCACACCCACACCGTCGCCAACTCCGACGACAACCCGGCCTCCGCCAGGACCGACGACAACCGGTCCGTCCGAAAATCCACCGGCACGTACGACGGCCCCGGCCCCAGAGAAACGGCCCGCGACTTCTTGTCCGCCTGGCTCGCCGGCTGGTCCACCTCGAACACGGTCCGGTCTGAGACCAACCGCCAGGCCCGCCCGTCCAACCCGGCCCCCAGAATCACCACCTGAGGCGCCGAACATTCCACCACCGCCCGATCGATCGCGACCGTCCGCGGTGCCATCAACTCGGCCGTCGCCCGCACGGTCTCGTACTCGACCCGCTCCCGCCACGCGGACGGCACGGAACCCTCGCGAACCCACCTCACCGGCTCCCGCTCGGACGGACGCAGCAACTCCCAGGCCGTCGGGTCGTCGAGAACGGAGGACGCGGCCCGCCCCTGACACACCTGCACCGCGGTCCGGCTAGCGCGAAGCGACTCTGCCACGACCCCATTGAACTTCCGGCCCGCGAGCCCGTCGAGTTCCTACGGACGACCTATCCGACCGCGGGGGACCCCATGCCCGAATTCGACTACATCATCGTCGGCGCCGGCACCGCCGGGTGCGTACTGGCCGCCCGCCTCTCGGAGAACCCCGCCAACGAAGTCCTGCTCGTCGAGGCCGGTAGACCCACCGGCCCACCGGCCATCAGAACCTGGTATCTCTGGCCCACGCTGGCCGGCTCGGCGATCGACTGGTGCCATTGGACCGAACCCCAGCCCGGCCTGGCCGACACCAGACTCCTGCTCTCGCAGGGCAAGATCCTCGGCGGCTCCAGCACCACCAACGGCACGATGCACGTCCGCGGCCGCCCGGCCGACTATGACGCCTGGGCCTCGTTCGCCCGCGGCTGGGACCACGCCACCCTGCTCCCGTACTTCCGCCGCAGCGAGACCGCGGTCGGAAACCCGGGACTGCGCGGCACGGACGGACCGATGCAGGTCGAGAAGCTCCCGCTGCGCACCGACCTCGGCGACGCCCTCCACCAGGCCGCGCTCGACGCCGGCTATCCGTCCACCGACGACCTCAACGGCGCCCAGCCCGACGGCGTCGGCTGGAACGAGCACAACGTCGTGGCCGGCGTCCGGCAGAGCGCCGCCGACGCCTACCTCGGTCCGGCCCGCGGCCGGACGAACCTGACGGTCCTGACCGACGCGACGGTCCGCTGGCTCCAGTTCGCCTACCGCCAGTGCACCGGCGTCCTGGTCCAGACGGCCGACGGCCCGCAGACCTTCACCGCGCGGATCGAGGTCGTGGTGGCCGCCGGAGCGATCGGCTCCCCGCACCTGCTGATGGCGTCGGGCATCGGTCCGGCCGACCACCTCCGCGAGCGCGGCGTCTCCGTTCTGGTGGACGCTCCGCAGGTCGGCGGCAATCTCTTCGACCACGTGCTGTCGGGCGTGGTCTACCAGAGCACGGGCCCGCAGCAGGAGCCCCAGACGTTCGTGGTCCGGCCGCCCAGCAGCGACGTCCTGATGGTCGCCGCCACGGTCCCGAACCACTCACCGGCGCTGGCCGGACCGATCAACGGCTACACGATCGCGGTCGGCCTGATGCGACCGCTCAGCCGGGGCACGGTCCGCCTCGCCACCGCCGATCCGACCCAGCGTCCGCTGGTCAACCCGCGGTACCTGAGCGAGAAGGACGACATCGACCGGCTGGTGCGTGGCCTGGAGATGGCCCGCGAGATCGGGGGCCAGCCCGCGCTCGACGACTGGCGCAAGGAGGAGGTGCTCCCCGGCCCCGACGTCCGGACCTACGACGACCGCCTCCGCTACCTGCAGCGCTCGGCGACCCCGTTCTTCCATCCCGCGGGGACCTGCCGTCTGGGCGACGATCCGCTCTCGGTGGTCGACGGCGAATTGCGGCTCCGGGGCGTCGACGGCGTGCGGGTCGTCGACGCGTCGGTCATGCCCGCTCCGATCTGCGCGAACACGAACGCCACGGTCCTGGCGATCGCCGAACGGGCCGCCGATCTCATCGACCCGACCCGCTTTTAAAACGTTTCAATCGACGGCCGCAAGGCCGTCACGCAGTGCCCGTAACGCATAGTGAGCACGAGACTTCACCGTTCCGACCGGCACGCAGAGCCGCGCGGCCAACTCCTCGGCCGACAACCCGCGCATGTGGAGATCGACGAGAACGCTCCGGTGAGCCGGTGACAGCCGACGAAACGCGTGCCGCATCGCGTCGTTGACCACGGCCGCATCCGTCGTGTCCTCGGCCCGGCCGAGTTGTTCCAGGTCGAGGACCGGCGTCTCGGTAGGACGGACCTGCCGGGCCCGCACCGAGTCGATGAACAGCCGCCTCGCCACGGCAAACAGCCAGCGGCGTTGATTGTTCTCGTGTTCCGGTAGGCGGTCCGAATGCTGCCAGGCCCGGAGCATCGTCTCCTGCAGCATGTCCTCCGCGGTCTGCCGGTCGCCGCGATTCAGCTTGAGCAGATAACGCAGGAGGTCACTCGCGTGCGCCGCATGTAATGCGTCGATCTGCGTACTAGGGATGGACATGCGGCCGACGCTAGAAAGGTCCACTGCGTAACGACTGACTGAGAACTGACACGGGATCTGGCGATCTCGGCCGTATGCTCTGGGGCAGATGGTTACGCTGAGCAACGTGCCGGCCGATAGCAGACCCGATGTGTACTTCACCGTGCTCGGGCCCGTCCGCCTCTTCCGCGACGGCCGGGAACTGGCCGTCGGCCCCGGCCAGGAACAGGCCGTGCTGGCGATGCTGTTGGCCAGGGCCGGCCACCCGATCTCGGTCGGCACGCTGATCGACGCGGTCTGGAGCAACGACCCGCCGGCCAGCGCGATGAACGTCATCCAGCGGTCGGTCGGCCGGATCCGCCGCCTGCTGGAGCCCGACCTCCCGCACCGGGCGAGCGGACAGTGGCTGCTGAGGTCCGGGAACTCCTACCGGCTGGTGCTCGACGAGGCCGAGTCCGATCTGCTGCGCTTCCGCGCGCTGGTCCGCCGGGCGCGGGAGACCACCCACCCGGTGCGGGCCACCGTGCTGCGCACCGAGGCGCTCGCGCTCTGGGACGGCCCCTGCGCCGCGGACATCGAGAGCTCGGTCGAGGCCTCGACCGGCTTCCGCGCGATCGACGCCGAGCGCTCCCAGGTGGCGATCCAGGCCGCCGAGGTCGCGGCCGCGTTCACCGGGGCCGACCCCTCGTACGAACTGCTCCGCGTCCTGCGGGCCGCCGTCGCCGGCGACCCGTTGAACGAACTGCTGCACGCGGCGGTCTCCCGCTGCCTCACCGCGGCCGGCCACCGCGCCGAGGCGCTCGGCCTGATCCAGCAGTTACGTCAGCGGCTGGCCGACGATCTCGGCATCGGTCCCGGTCCGGCTCTCCGTCAGGCCTATCTGGACGTCCTTCGCTCGGACGATCTTCCGATGCAGGTGCCGGCCACCGTCCGCCCCGCGATGGTGCCGGCCGAACTCACGACGTTCAGCGGCCGCACGGCGGAGATCGAGCACATCGACGCGGCCGTGGCCGACCGTCCGGACGCCGCGATCGTCGTCGTGCACGGCATGGGCGGTGTCGGCAAGACGACGCTCGCGGTGCGCTGGGCGCGCGGGAACGCGCACCGGTTCCCCGACGGCGAGCTCTTCGTCGACCTGCGCGGATTCGGGCCGGAGGGCCGGCCGATCCCGCCCGCCGAGGCGATGGTGCCGCTGCTGATCGCGCTGGGCGTGCCGGCGGCCGAGGTGTCGCCGAACGCCGACGAGCGGTTCGCGCTGTACCGGTCCATCCTCGACCGGAAGCGCGTGCTGCTGATCGTCGACAACGCCCGGGACGAGGAGCACGTCCGGCCGTTGCTGCCGCCCGGGCGAGGTTCGCTCACGCTGGTGACCAGCCGCAGCCGGCTGACCGGGCTGGTCACCGCCCAGGGTGCGGTCCCGGTGGCGCTGGGCGTGCTCCCGGCCGAGGACGCCCGCGCGATCCTGCGTCGCCGGCTCCGGGCCCGGCTCAGCCCGGACGACCGGGTGGCGCTCGACGAGATCGTCGTCCACTGCGACGGCCTGCCGCTGGCGCTCAGCGTCGTCGCCGCCCGGCCGCTGAAGACCCCGTCGTTCAGTGCGCGCCGGATCGCCGACCAGCTGCACGCGACCGCGGCCCGGCTCAGCGTCGTCGACGGGCGCAACGTCGGTCTGCGGGCCACCCTGCGGTGGTCGTACGACGCGCTGTCCCGACCGGCCCAGCGGGCCGTCCGGCTCGCCGCCGTGCACCGCGGCTTCGAGGGCTCGTTGCAGCTCACCGCCAGCGTGTGCGGCCTCCCGCTGGACGAGGCCCAGCGCATCACCGACGAGCTGATCGACGTCCGGTTCCTCGAACAGCCGAGCCCGGGCCGCTACCAGGCGCACGACCTGGTCGGGCTGTTCTCGTACGAGATGTGCCTGGAGGGCGAGACCGAACTGACCCGCCGGGCGGCCCGCGGACGCCTGCTCAGCTGCTACCTGTTCAGCCTGCTCGCGGCGGCCGCGACGATCACCGGCGAGCCCGGGCCGCCCGCCGAGCCCGAACCCCGGGTCAACCCCCTGACGTTCGACGATCCGGCGACCGTCCGGGAGTGGTTCGCGGTCGAGCGTCCGCAAATAGTGCTGACGCTGGACGACCTCGGGAAGCACCCACCGGGTTCGTGGGAGGCCGACCAGTTCGACACGCTGGCCGGCGCGCTGGCGCGCCTGGAAGCGGTCCTGGCGTCGCTGCCGGTCAGATGAGCGGGATCTGATGGTTGCTCCGGAAGACCCCGGAGGGGTCGACGCGGCGGCGGATCTGGAGCAGCGACTGCCAGGCGCCGGGGTCGAAGCCGGTGGACGGGTCGACGGGCTGCTGGGTGAAGTTCAGGTAGTTGCGACCGTTGGTCCACGGTTCCATCGCATCGATCGTGCGGTCGTAGTCGAAGATCGTCCGCTCGGCGTACGGCCCGACCTTCACCCCGCCGGCGAGCAGCAGGAACTGTCCGTCGAGGCGGTTGAGCACACCGCCGCCGGGCGCCGGGCGGCCCAGCGCGCCGCCGAGCTGGCGCAGCTCGGCCGTGACGACGAGCGAGCTGCCGGACGAGGCCTCCAGCAGCCGGTCGACGGCGGGCGGGGGCAGCTCGCCGAGCAGCGTCGTCCGCACGCCGCCGGCCGACGGGCCCTCGGGGTCGAGGTGCAGCCGGGACAGCGCCCGGGCCGGCATCCGGCGGAACGTGTCGAGCCGGGGCCGCAGCGCGCGGAGCGGGGCGAGGACGCGCTCGGCGTCGGCGTCGTTCCCGAGCACGGCCCCGTCGACGATCACCAGGTTGCGGCCGCGCAACTCCTCGGGGAACTGCGGGACCAGCGGGTACTGGACCTGCCGGTAGGCGGTGGTGACCGCGTCGGGCGCGTCCCGGGCCCAGTCGGCCCAGCGCGGGAGGACGCGCTCGGCCTCACGCAGGTCCCAGACGAGCATCCCGGCGTAGGCCGTGCGGAACCGGTGCAGCTGGAACTCGATCGCGGTGACCAGCCCGAAGTTGCCCGCCCCGCCCCCGCGCAGGGCCCAGAACAGCTGCGGGTCGTGGTCCTCGTCGGTCCGGACGAAGGTGCCGTCGGCGGTGATCAGCTCGACCGCGGTCACGGTGTTCGCGGCCAGCCCGTGCGCCCGCCCGTACCAGCCGGCGCCGCCGCCCAGCGCGTAGCCGACGATCCCGGCGTCCGGAGCCGAGCCGTGCAGCGCGGCCAGCCCGTGCTCGCCGAGCATGTCGACCAGCGGTCCCCAGATCGCGCCCGCGCCGACCCGGGCGATCCCGGCCGCGGTGTCGGCCTGGTAGCTGTTGAGGTGTTCGGTGCGCACCAGGACCGTGTCGCTCAGGTCGCCGAACGGGTAGGCGTTGTGGCCGGTACCCAGCGGGGCGACCCGCAGGCCCTCGGAGGTGGCCAGCCGGATCATCACCGCCGCGTCGGCCCGCGACCGCGGGAACGCGACCGCGGCCGGGCGCAGGTCGGCGGCGAGCGCCCAGGTCTGGCAGGCCTCGACGTACTCGGGGTCGGCCGGGCGGTAGATGTGCCGATCCAACGTGTTCTGCATCACCCGTTCACCTGCCGCCGGGCCAGCTCCATGCTCAGAGGGGTCACATGTGCGACGACGGTACGGCAGACCCAAAGTTCAACGCGCAACCAGATCTCGCGTCCGGTCCGGCCTAAACTGGCGGACGGAGCGACTGGCGGCACGGGGATGGGAAACCATCGGGGAGCCTCGTCGCGGGAGTCGACCGCCTGGGCCCCGCGCTGAGGGAGTTCCATGTCCGCTCGTCTTCTCCCCGGTGCTCCGGTTGCCTCGTCGGTCTTGGCTGATGTCTCCGAGCGGGTGGCTCGCCTGCGCGAGCGCGGCGTCGTGCCCTCGCTCGCGACGATCCTCGTCGGCAGCGACGACGCCAGCGCCGGGTACATCCGCATCAAGCAACGGCAGGCCGCCGAGCTCGGCTTCGCCTCACCGCACAAGCACCTTCCGGACGACGCCAAGCAGGCCGATCTCGAGGCGGCCATCGCGTCGTTCAACGACGATCCGGACGTGCACGGGCTGCTGATCCAGTACCCGGTCCCGGCCCACCTCGATTACGACGCCGCCCTGCTCACCGTCAACCCCGACATGGACGTCGACGGCATGCACCCGCTGAACGTGGGCCGTCTCTCCCTCGGGCTGGCCGGCCCCAAGCCGTGCACGCCGGCGGGCATCGAAGCCCTGCTCGCCCACTACGAGATCCCGGTCTCCGGCCGCGAGGTCGTGATCCTCGGCCGCGGCGCGACGCTCGGCCGCCCGCTGGCGATCCTGCTCTCCCAGAAGCGTCCGACCGCGAACGCCGCGGTGACCGTCGTCCACACCGGGGTACCGGACTGGCAGCGCTACACCCAGCGGGCCGACATCGTGGTCGCGGCCGCGGGCGTCCCCGGCATCCTGCAGCCTTCGCACGTCAAACCGGGCGCGGTGGTGATCGGCGCTGGGGTCCGCTACGAGGGACGGCGGCTGCTGCCGGACGTCGACGAGTCGTGCGCGGAGGTCGCGGGCGCGATCACGCCGCGGGTCGGCGGCGTGGGCCCGACGACGGTCGCGATGCTGTTCCGCAACGCCGTGCAGGCCGCCGAGACGCTCAGCTGACCAGCCGTTCGCCGGCCAATCGCGTTCCGGCCTGCTTGAGCTGCTGGTGGATCGGCGAGACCTCCATGCTCTGCAGGCCGGACAGCGACCCGATCCGGTCGGACGTGAACTCGAACAGCTCGTCGAGGTCCCGGCAGCCCGCGACCGCGTGGATGTTGTACGGACCGGACACCGCGCTGGCGAACGCGACCTCGGGCTGCTCGGCCAGCGCCCGCCCGACGCTCTTCACCGCGGACGGGTGCACGCGCAGCCACAGCGCCGCCCGCGCGTGGTACCCCAGCGCGGTGGCCGCGATCTCGACGTCGACGTGCACGACCTTCCGCGCGACGAGTGTCTCGAGACGGCGGGACACCCGGCCGGGCGTGAGGCCGGCCGCCGCCGCGAGCTCCACCAGGCTGGCCCGGCCGTCGATGGCCAGCGCGGCCAGCAGCTTCTCGTCGGCCCGGCTCAGCGTCAGCGGGTCTCTCGCCACCACCGGCGATTCTTCGAACGGGTTCCCGTCGCGGCCGAGCGCCTCCTCTTCCTTCTCGGTGAGGACCCCGTTCAGCGCCGCCCAGTAGTGGCCGCGTCCCCCGACGAACTGGCGCAGCATCGCGGCCGCGTTGATGTCGAGGACGGCGGCGGTGCGGGGCAGCCGCTGCCCGAGCAGATCGTCGCGCTGCTCGGGCGTCCGCGACCGGACGGCACAGGTGATCTCGGAACCCGCCGCGGTCAACGCCACCCAGCTGACGTCGTCGCGCTTCGCGAGCGCGTCGGCGATCGCGGTGACGCTGCCGGGACGGCAGCGCAGCCGGACCAGCCACTTGCTCTGCCCCAGCGCGCCGGGATCGACGATCCCGGCGACGCGGATGACGCCGTCGCCGCGCATCCGGCGGTAGCGGCGGCCGACCGCGCTCTCGGGAAGGCCGAGCGCGGCCCCGATCACCGCGAACGAGGCCCGCGGGTCGATCTGCAGAGCACGGATGATTCGCACGTCGTCGGCTTCGATTTCGAGGGAAACCGACATCAGGTGCTCCTCTTTCCGGGCATTGCTTCATCCAGTCTGCCTCGCGCGGTCGGGCGAGGAAACACTGGGAGCGAACCACGGAAGGGAGATGACGCCAGGTGTCATCCACTGCTCTGATCGTCGGCGCGTCCCGCGGGCTCGGTCACGCGATCGCCGCCGAGTTGGCCGACCGCGGCTGGAACGTGATCGGCACGGTCCGGGATCCGTCGAAGCACACGGCGCTGCACGACCTCGGCGGGCGGGTCACCGTCGAGCAGCTCGACATCAACGAGCCGGCGCAGATCGCCGCGCTGCACGACCGGCTACCCGACCTGGACCTGCTGTTCGTGAACGCCGGAACGGCGGTCGACGAGCAGACGCCGATCGGCGAGGTCAGCACCGAGGACTTCATCGGGGTGATGGTGACGAACGCGCTCAGCCCGATGCGGGTCATCGAGGGGCTGGACGATCTCGTCGCGCCCGACGGCCTGATCGGCGCGATGTCGTCCGGGCAGGGCAGCATCACGAACAACACGAAAGGTCTGCGCGAGTTGTATCGGGGCAGCAAGGCCGCGCTGAACATGTTCCTGCGCAGCTACGCGGCCCGGCAGCCGAAGCGCGCGCTGCTGCTGATGGCGCCGGGGTGGATCCGCACCGCGCTCGGCGGCCCGGACGCCCCGTTCACGATCGAGGAGAACGTCCCCAGGATCGTCGACGTCCTCCTCGCCAAGCGAGGAACCCCGGGCCTCGAGTACCTGGACTTCCGCGGCACGACCGTGCCCTGGTGAGGCGCTAGCTGTACTCGGCCGTGAGGTTGGTGTCCCGCCACCGCGCCGAAGGCGACGCCGGCCTGCACGACCGGTCCTCCCGGCCGCACTCCAGCCCGACCCGGACCCACCACAAACCGAAGCCCGCGCGATCGCGGCACGGGAATCAAGCCGCCCTACCTGCGTGAACTCGATCCTGTCACCGGCTGGCGGATTCGGACCGGCGCGCCGTGGCGGGACCTGCCCGAACGTTACGGACCCTGGACCGCCTACGGACTGTTCCGGGGCTGGCAGCGCGACGGGACGTGGGCGCAGATCGTGTTCGATCTGCAGTCCCAGGCGCAGGCGCGGGGATTGATCACCTGGGATGTGTCGGTGGACTCGACCGTCGTCCGGGCCCACCAGCACGCCGCAGGGGCGCGTAAAAGGGGAACGAACAGAAAAAACCGCCTGGAGGGTGCACCGCAGAGCCCAACGACCACGGACTGGGACGGTCACGCGGCGGGCTGAGCACCAAAATTTACCTCGCGGCCGAGGCCGGACAACGCCCGCTAGCGTTGCTGATCACCGCTGGGCAAGCTGGCGACGCCCCGCAGTTCCAGCCGTCCTCGACGCCATCCGCGTCACCGGCCGGGCCGGCAGACCACGAAACCGACCGGCGCGGGTCCTGGCCGACAAAGCCTACGGATCCCGCGCCAACCGCAGACACCTGCGCCGACGCGGGATCCGCGCCACCATCCCCGAACCAGCCGACCGGATCAGCCACCGCAAACGCCGCGGCCGCCACGGAGGGCGATCACCGGCGTTCGATCCCGAAACGTACAAGCAGCGCCACGCCGTGGAATGCGGGATCAACCGCCTCAAGCGTTACCGCGGCGTGGCCACTCGCTACGACAAACTCGCCGTCCGCTACCTGACCACCCTGCTGATCGCCGCGATCAACGAATGGCTGCGCTGAACAGCAAATCAAACAGGCGCTAGCCGTGCTCGTCGTCGCGCCAGGCGCTATTTCAGCACCCGGTCGAGGAACGCGGTGGTCGGGGTGAGTTGGGTGCGCATGAACGCCGGATCCTCGTGCCGGGCGCCCGGCAGAACCGTGAGCGTCACGCTCGCACCCACCTTCGTGAGCGCACTCGCCAGCCGCTGAGACTGCCACACCGGGACGACGCAATCCACGCTGCCGTTGGCGATCGAGAACGCCGGGTAGGTCCGGCCGGGCTCGACGTACGTGAAGGGGGTCTCGGGCCGGTCGTGGCGGCCAGGAATGCTCGAGAAGTCGGTCGGGCCGAACCAGTCGACGACGGCCCGCACCCCGGCCGAGACGCCGGCGTTCCCGAGCGACGGCGCGTTGTACACGCTACGAACCCCGCCGGTGAGGCCGACCATGATCGCCGAGTATCCCCCCGGCCGAGTCGCCCCAGACCCCGAAGCGGCCCGGGTCCAGGTGATAGCGCGCCGCGTTCGAACGCAGGAAACGCACCGCGGCCTTGGCGTCCCGCACCGCGGTCACCGGGTCGTGGTCGAGCCGGTAGTTGATCGCCGCCACCGCGTAGCCCGCGGAGTTGAGCGCGGAGACGTCCGGCGACTGGACCTGGACGACGCCGTTGCAGGTGGCGGGCTTGCGCGGCTCGACCGAGGGGTCGTAGCGGAGGTTGAGGCCGCTCTTGTCGCCGGTGCGCCAGCCGCCGCCGTGGATCCAGACGACCAGCGGCGCGGCGCGGCCGCCGGCCGGTAAGTAGCGCACGCGGCCAGCGCCAACACCGCCGTGGACGCGACCAGACGCCCCGAGGCCCGCATGCCGTCCATTGTCGACCCGAGAGCCCCGGGAGGTCAGGCCCTCCGCAACCGGAGCACCCCAGTGCGCATCGGAAGCGTGAACTCCCCCGGCATCGCGCTCAGAAAGGACCGGATCCGGGCCAGCGTGGCTTCGCGCTCCGAAGCCGGCATCACCACCACCCCCGCCCGCGTAGCCAACCCCGCCACCAACGACTCCGCCGTCCGCACCTGCCCGTGCGTGAACTCGGCCTGCTCGCCCTCGGAGAACCCCGGCGGCCGCAACCCGACCGTCGACGCCCGCCAGCTACTGAGCAGATCCCGGGCCCCGACCGCCGCCGGCCCCCCGACTCGCGCCAGCGAAGCCACCCACCCGACCCGGTCGTCGTACACGTTCCACAACCCGGCCAGCACCCCACCGGGCGCGAGCACCCGCGCGATCTCCGGCCCGGCGACCGCCAGGTCGAACCAGTGCATCGAGTGCCCGGCCAGCACCGCGTCCACCGACCCGTCCGGCAGCGGTATCCGCTCCGCGCTCCCGGCCAGCGTCCGCACGCCCGGCAGCCGCAGTTCGGCCAGCATCGCCGGATCCGGCTCGACCGCGACGACCTCGGCGCCCACCGACGCCAGCACCGTGGTCAACTTCCCGGTGCCGGCGCCGAGGTCGAGCACCCGCCGGCCGGGCGCCGGCGCCAACGCCCACCGCACCGCGTCCCGCGCGTAGTCCGGCCGGTGCTCGGCGTACGCGGCCGCCACGGTCCCGAACGAGGAACTGAGACGTTGATCCACGTCGGACATCGTATTGGCGCCGCCGAATTCATCGAGCTGCACGACAACCACCCCCGCCCCGCTCCCTCCAGTGTGTGGATGTGACCGGAGAGAAACCGATCCCCCTTTCAGCCGATTCCGCCGGGAATCAACGGAAGGACCGCGCCACGTCCTCCAGCCGCGCCCGGTACCCGGCCCACCACTCCCGATCGACGTCCGGCAGGTTGTCGCCCTCGCTCCGCATCCCGACCGAGCCGTCGATCAGCTCGCGGACGATGTCCGCGTGACCGGCGTGCCGATGCAGGTCCGCGATGACGTGCACCAGGATCTGGTGCAGCGACACGTCCGGACGGTTCCACCAGGGCACCCGCCCGGCCGCGTCCAGGTCGAGCGCCGCGATCGTCGCGTCCGCGTGCGCCCACACCCGCCGGTACAGCCCGACGATCGACACCGGCGACTCGTCGGCCGTCGCCCACAGGTCGGCGTTGGGCTCGGCGTCGTCGTCGAACCACGGCATCGGCTCCGGGAACGGCCGGTCGAACGTCTCGCCGAAGTAGCCCGCCTCCACCCCGGCGGCGTGCTTCACCAACCCCAGAAGGTTGGTGCCGGTCGGCACCAGCGGCCGCCGGAGGTCGTACTCGGACAGCCCGTCGAGCTTCCCGACCAGCGCATCGCGCGCCTCCTGCAGGTACCGCTGCAAATCGGCCTTCGGGTCATAGGGCGTCATCCCGACGAGCATGCCAGCATCAATCCATGCCGGATCCGATCTTCGACCACCCCCGGCTGGTCGCCGTCTACGACGCGCTCGAAGGCGACCGTCCCGACCTCGACGTGTACGAGGCACTCGTCGCCGAGCTCGGCGCGGACAAGATCCTCGACGTCGGCTGCGGCACCGGCGTGTTCGCCACCCGCCTGGCCGCCGCGGGCAAGAACGTGACCGGCATGGACCCGGCCCCGGGCTCGATCAACTACGCCCGCAACCGCCCGGGCGGCCAGCACGTCAACTGGATCCGCGGCGAGATCCGGGACGTCCCCAGCAGCGGCTACGACCTGGCCACGATGACCGGCAACGTCGCCCAGGCGATCATCGACCCGAACAAGTGGGACAAGACCCTGGCCGGCGTCCGCCGGTTACTGCGCCCCGGCGGCCACCTCGTGTTCGAGACCCGCGACCCGGGCATGCGCGCCTGGGACCTCTGGATCCCCGAGCTCACCGACCGGACGGTCGAGGTCGAGGGCATCGGCCCGGTCCGCACCTGGACCGAGGTCGTCGACTACGCCCGCCCGCTGCTCACGTTCCGCACGTCGTGGGTCTTCCCCGACAGCGCGGTCCTGACGTCCCACTCCACGCTCCGCTTCCGCCCCCGCCACGAGATCGAGAGCGCCCTCCGGGCGCACGGCTACGCACTTCTCGACGTCCGGGACGCCCCGGATCGCCCCGGGCTCGAATGGGTGTTCATCGCTCAGAGACCCTGAATCGCGCGCAGGGCGACGTCCACCACCGCGTTGAGAGCCGCTCGGTCGGCACCGGCGGTCGCGTGGACCGCGTTGCCCTCACTGACCACCATCACGTAGCGCGCGAGCGCGACCGGGTCGGTTCCGGCCGGCAGATCGCCCTCGGCCACCGCGCGGCCGAGCCGCTCGGCGAGCGCGGCCTCGCCGGTGCGCCTGCTGGCGGCCAGGAACTCGGCCACGTGGCCGTCGTCGCTGCCGGTCGCGAGCCCGCCCTGGATCGAGAGGCACCCGGCCGGCCGGTCGGGACGGGTGAGCGCGTCGACGTTCGCGCGCCAGAACGTCTCGATCACCGCGTGCGCGGTCGGCTGCGCGAGCGCCTCGCGCGCGTAGGCCATGTCGATGTCGGCGTAGCGGGCCACGACCCGCCGGAACAGCTCGTCCTTGTTGCCGTAGGCGGCGTAGAGGCTCGGGCGGTTGATGCCCATCGCCTCGGTGAGGTCGGTGAGCGAGGTGCCCTCGTAGCCGTGCCGCCAGAACACCTCGACCGCCCGGTCGAGCGCGGCGTCCGCGTCGAATCCGCGCGGCCGGCCGCGCTCCCGCGTCTTCTGCGCCATCCGGACGCACCTCCCTCGACGTGATCCACTTCATCATACCGAGCGGTACAGAAATGCGCCGGGCCCTGCTACGGTTCCAATTACATACCGAGCGGTACAGAAAAGAGGGGTCATGAAACCGCAGCTGGGCCCGGTGGGGATCTGGGACATGCGCTTCCGCGGCAGGTCCGGGCCCGACGCCGTCGCCGAAGCGCTCGACGCCGGCTGGAACACGCTCTGGGTACCGGGCCTCGACGGCGGCGGCGCGCTGGACGACGTCCGGAAAGTGCTGGAAGCGGCGCCGGACAGCCAGGTGGTGACCGGCGTTCTCAACATCTGGGCGCAGAGCGCCCAGGAGCTCAGCGAGCTGGACGAACCTCGCCTGACCGTCGGGCTCGGGATCGGGAGCCCCGCGGGGGCGACCGCCCGCGGGCGGGACTACGGAAGCCCGATCGCGTCGATGTCGGCCTACCTCGACGAGGTCGCGATCCCGGCCGACCGGCTCCTGCTCGGGGCCCTCGGCCCGCGGATGGTCGACCTCGCGGTCCGGCGGACGGCCGGCTGGCATCCGTTCCTGGTGACGCCGGAATACGTCGCGGCCGAGCGGCAGCGCGTCGGCGAGGCGCCGTTCCTGGCTCCCCACCAGGCCGTAGTGCTCGACCAGGACCCGGACCGGGCCCGCGCGACGGCCCGCGCCGGGATCGGCGCGTTCATCGGCTTCCCGACCTACCGGGCCAACCTGCGTCGGCTCGGCTTCGACGACGACGACCTGGTGCCGGGCGGCAGCGACCGGCTGATCGACGCGCTGGTCGTCCACGGCACTACCGACGACGTGGTCCGGCGGGTCCGGGCGCACCACGACGCCGGGGCCGACCACGTGGCTCTCCACGTGCTGACGGCCCTGGACTCATCCCGCGGCATCGCCGCCGCCTTCAACTGAGGAGAAACGATCATGGGACAGCTCGACGGCAAGACCGCTCTCGTCACCGGCGCCACCGCGGGGATCGGCCTCGCGGCCGCCCGCCGGTTGGCCGACGAGGGCGCGCACGTGTACCTCACCGGACGCCGCCAGGACGCCCTCGACGCCGCGGTCGCGAGCATCGGCGTCACCGCGACCGGCATCCGCGCCGACGTCAGCAACCTCGACGACCTCGACCGGGTGGTCGCGACGATCGGCGACCGCGGGCTCGACGTGCTGTTCGCCAACGCCGGCGGGGGCGAGTTCGCCGCGCTCGAGGAGATCACCTGGGAGCACTACGCCGACACGTTCAACACCAACGTCGGCGGGACGATCTTCACCGTCCAGAAGGCGCTCCCGCTGTTCCGGCGGGGCGGTTCGATCATCCTGACCAGCTCGAACATCGACACCAAGGGCGCGGCCTCGTTCAGCGTCTACGCGGCCAGCAAGGCGGCGCTGCGGT
Source organism: Cryptosporangium phraense (assembly GCF_006912135.1). NCBI lineage: Bacteria > Bacillati > Actinomycetota > Actinomycetes > Cryptosporangiales > Cryptosporangiaceae > Cryptosporangium > Cryptosporangium phraense. Next base: position 39,603 of record NZ_VIRS01000047.1, read on the forward strand.
CGTTCACCCGCAGCTGGGCGGCCGAGCTGGTCGGACGGGACATCCGGGTCAACAGCATCGCGCCCGGCCCGATCGCCACCCCGGGGCTGCGCGGGCTGGCGCCCGACCCGGAGGGCGCCGAGCAGCTGCTCAAGGGCCTGGCCTCGGGCGTGCCGATGAACCGGCTCGGCCGGCCGGAGGAGATCGCCGACGCGGTCGTGTTCCTGGCCTCCGGCGCGAGCACGTACATGACCGGCGCCGAGATCTACGTCGACGGTGGCGCCAGCCAGGTCTGACTCCGGATCACCGAGAGCAGCTGCAGCTTGTCGTAGCTCTCGCTGCCCGGGATCGCGGTGTAGACGAGCAGGTTGTGCGACTGGTCGGGGTCGACCAGGTGCTGGCAGGTCAGCTCGAGGTCACCGACCTCGGGGTGCACGAACCGCTTGGTCTCGTTGGGACGGATCCCGACTTCGTGCTGGTCCCAGACCCGGCGGAAGTCCTCGCTCTCGGCCAGCAGCAGGGCGACGTAGCGCGCGGCCCGGGAGTCCGGGCCGCGCAGCGTCGCGATCTGACGCAGGCCGGAGGCGAACATCCGGGAGAGGAACTCGTGCTCCTCGCGGGCATATCTGGCCCGGGTCTCGGGGTCGGTGAACCACCGGTAGCCGAGGCTGCGGGCCGGCCCGGTGTACCGGGTCGTGTCGCCGGTCAGCGCGACGCCGAGCGGCGTCTGGCGCAGCGTCTCGCCGAGCTCGGTGACGATCTCGGCCGGCGTGTCGGCCAGCCGGTCGAACACCCGCAGCAGGCCCGGGCTGATGTAGTCACCGGCCGGACCCCGGGCCGGCGGGGTGTGCCCGGCCAGCCGGAACAGGTGGTCACGCTCGTCCAGCGAGAGGTGGAGCCCCTGCGCGATCGACGCGATCATCTGTTCGGACGGGTGCGGCCCGCGTTCCCGCTCGAGCCGCGCGTAGTAGTCGGTCGACATGTGGCAGAGCGCCGCCGCCTCTTCCCGGCGCAGGCCGTTCGTCCGGCGGCGCTGCCCACGCGGAAGGCCGACGTCCTCGGGCTGCAGCGACTCGCGCCGACGCCGGAGGAACTCGGCGAGCCCGGTCCGATCGATCACGCTCTGTTTGTACCCGGTGCACGTTTTCCCAGCCACGGCCTGCCGATCCCCGGATAACCGGGCCGTAGATGCGTCTCCGGCGACGGCCGACTCTGGTCACAACGACTTGGAGGCAACACCATGGAGCTCACCGTCCCGAATCTGTCCGGTCAGCGGGCCGTCGTCACCGGCGGCAGCGACGGCGTCGGACTCGTCATCGCCCGGAGGCTCGCCGCGGCCGGGGCCGAGGTGATCCTGCCGGTGCGCAACCCCCGCAAGGGCGAGGCCGCCATCGACGCGATCCACCGGCGGACGCCGGACGCGGACGTGTCACTGCGCGCGCTCGACCTGTCGTCGCTGGAGAGCGTGGCCGCACTGGGCGACGCGCTGCGCGACGAGGGCCGGCCGATCCACCTGCTGATCAACAACGCCGGCGTGATGACGCCACCCGACCGGCAGACGACCGCCGACGGGTTCGAGCTCCAGTTCGGCACGAACCATCTCGGTCACTTCGCGCTGGTCGCCCACCTGCTGCCGCTGCTGCGCGCCGGACGCGCCCGGGTGACCTCGCAGATCAGCATCGCGGCGAACCAGGGCTCGATCAACTGGGACGACCTGAACTGGGAGCGCTCCTACCGCGGTGGCCGGGCGTACAGCCAGTCGAAGATCGCGTTCGGGCTGTTCGGCCTGGAGCTCGACCGGCGCAGCCGGGCCAACGGCTGGGGCATCACGAGCAACCTCTCACACCCCGGTGTCGCGCCGACGAATCTGCTCGCCGCCCGGCCCGAGGTCGGCCGCAGCCGGGACACCGCGGGACGGCGGATCATCCGCGTGCTGTCCTCGCGCGGAATCGTGCTCGGCACGGTCGAGTCGGCCGCGCTCCCGGCCGTGCTGGCTGCGACGACCACCGACACCGCTCCGTTCTTCGGGCCGAGCGGGCTCGGCCATCTCGGTGGCGCGCCGGCCGCCCAGAAGCTGTACTCGCGGTTGGAGAGTGCCGAGGAGGCTTCGCGGGTCTGGGAGGTCTCGGAGGAGCTGACCAAGGTCTCTTTCTGACGACATACGGAAAGGCCGGCCGCGTTACGCGGCCGGCCTTTCTCACCAACCCACCCGTTCGGGGGCGGTCTGTTGGGTCAGAGAGCGCGGGTGCGGCCTCCACGGCGACCGTAGAAGCCGGCGGTCAGCGCCACACCGACGGCGGCCAGAACGACCTGGAAGATCAGCTCGATCCAGTCGAAACCCTTGGTGTCCGCGACGCCGACGCCGCGAGCGATCGCGGTACCGAGCAGCGCGGCGACGATGCCGATGACGATCGTGAGCCAGATCGGAATGTTCTGCTTACCCGGGACGACCAGGCGTCCGAGAGCTCCGATGATGAGACCCACGACCAGCGCGGTGATGATGCCGGTGACGGTCACGGCACGTACCTTCCTTCGTCTTCCCGCCGCAGTGGCCCGCGGCGACCCGAACACTGAGTCCCCCGGAAGACGCGGTCACCAAACGAGGTGTGATCTAACAGAAAGTGCGTTTATCGCACGTAGGAAGTGAGTAGTCCTGCCAGCTTGACCGGTTGGCTCAGCGCCGGGGTGTGGCCACTGTCGAGCTCGTCGGGAACGACGCCCAGCCGCTCCCGGGCGACCCGGCGGAGGAAGCCCACCGGTAGCAGCCGATCGTCGCGTCCGATCACGACGTGGGTGGGGACGTCGGGCCAGGCGGCGAGGGGTGAGGGCTCGCTCATCCGGGCCTCCGACTGCGCGCGGCCGCGCTTCCACGCCTCCTCTCGGAGGGCCGGGGGCACGTCCTGGTAGAAGACGTCGTCGTAGCTCTCGCGGTCTTCGTCGGCGTACCGGGTGTTGGCCCAGAAGTCGGCCGGAGCTTCCCGGGGCGCCGGGATCATCGGCGCCACCAGGACGATCCGGCCGACCGAGGCCCGGTCGGCGACGAGCGGCGCGACGAACCCGCCGAGCGACTGGGCGACGATGACCGTGTCCCGGCGGTCGCCGATCGCCGCCGCCACCGCGTCCGCGTACTCCGGCAGCCCGGCGTCGTCGTCCTCGCACGGTAGGTCGGGCGCGACGGTCTCGTGGCCCGTCGCCCGCAGTTCGGCCTCGACGAGGTGCCAGTACCACCCGACGTCACCGGCGCCGTGAATCAATGCGAACATGCCTGCTGTTATCCCAGGGAACCGGCCACGTAGTCACCAGCCGGCTGCTGGATGATCACGTTCATCCGGTTGAACGCGTTGATCAGCGCGATGTTGGCGACCAGCGCGAGCAGTTCGTCCTCGGTGAAGTGCTTGGCGGCGTTCGCCCACACGTCGTCGGGAACCCCGCCGGCCGCGTCGGCGATGCGGGTGCCTTCCTCGGCGAGCTCGAGCGCAGCGCGCTCGGCCTCGGTGAACACCGTGGCCTCGCGCCACGCGGACACCAGCAGCAGACGCTGCACGGCCTCGCCCGCGGCCAGCGCTTCCTTGGTGTGCATGTCGGTGCAGAAGCCGCAGCCGTTGATCTGGCTCGCCCGCAGGCGGACCAGCTCCATCGTCGACTCCGGGACGGAGGACTCCTGCAGCACGCGCCCGGCCGACGCCAGGTGCTTGACGATCTTGCCGGTGAGCGGGCTGGCGAAGGCGTTGAGTCGGGCGTCCATGGCGAGCTCCTAGGATCTGTTTTCTCGGACGCTCACAGGACACCGCTGGGGCGCTGGACGTGACACCACTCGCGCAGGATCCGGGCGAGGTCTTCCGGCGCCTCCAGAGCGACGTAGTGCCCGACCCCGTCGAGCCGCACCGATCGGACGTCGGTGGCGACCTGCGCCATCGTCGCCTCGGTGAACGGTCCGCCGGCGCTGCCCACGGCCAGCACCGGCACGGTCAGCTCGGGCAGCGCCCGGAGCTCCGCGCCCTCCCGGAGCATCGACCGGTACAGGCCGATCGCTCCGCTCCAGCCGTCGGGCCGTGCGTAGCCGCGGGCGAACTCTTCGACGTCTTTCCCGGCACCGAGTTTCCCGGCACCGAGCAGGGTCGAGAGGAACGTCTGCTCGCGGCCGGGCAGCAGCATCTCCGGGACGCCGGGCGCGGCCAGCATCCCGATGTACCAGGCGCCGCCGTGGGTCACGTCGGCCAGGGCTTCGAGCCCGTAGCCGGCCAGGCCCATCTCGATCGCGGTGAGGCTCAGGACGTCGTCGGGGTGGTTCGCGGCCAGCCGGTACACGGTCGCGCCGCTGATGTCCTGGCCGGTCAGGTGCACCGGGCCGACGTCGAGATGGGCGATCAGACGGTGCAGGTCCTCGGCCGCGGAGGCCGAGTCGGTGGACCCAGCCGCCGACTCTCCGAAACCGGGCAGGTCGACGGCGAAGACGCGGTGGTCGGTGGCGAGCAGCGGGATCAGCTCGTGGAAGGCCCACCAGGACTCCGGAAACCCGTGGACCAGCAAGATCGGCGGACCCGCTTCGCCGGCCGAGACGTAGTGCAGCCCCTCGAAGTGGTGGTGAGTGATCATGGCGGTTCCCTTCGATCGACAACCTGGATGTCTAAATAATAGACACCCAGGTTGTCTTTCGTCGAGAGCTTAGGCTGTGACGCATGTCCCGCTCCGGTGCCGATCTCGCACTGCTCCTGCTCGGCGGGTTTCGGACGCTCGTGGACGCGGCGACGGCCGAGCTCGGCAAGCGCGGCTTCGACGACGTGCGGCCCGTGCACGACTTCGCGATGCGGGCGATCGCGGCCGGCGCCGACTCGGCGTCCGAGCTCGGTCGTCGGCTCTCGATCACCAAGCAGGCCGCGGCGAAGACGATCGCGGTCCTGGAGGAGCGGGGTTACGTCCGGACCGAGCCCGACCCCCGCGACGCCCGTCGCAAGCGCCTCGAGGTGACCGACCTGGGCCACCAAGTGATGAGCACCGGCGAGCAGATCTTCGACGAGCTCCGCGCCCAGTGGGCCGAGCAGATCGGCGCGGCCGAGCTGGCGACCCTGGAGGCGAACCTGGCCGCCCTGGTGGGCGCGGTCCCCGTCCGCTTCGACACCCCCGGCTGGATCGCCCGCTCCCTCTGACTCACCAGTCGACCTCGCACTCGGCCAGGCTGAAGATCGCGTGGGACGCCCGGAACGACGCCCGGATCTCACGCAACCCCGGGAACCGCCGGAGCAGCGCCGGATACGCGATCCGCAGCTCCGCCCGCGCCAACGGCGCCCCCAGACAGTGATGCACCCCGTACCCGAACGCCAGATGCCCGACCGTCCCCTGGCTGACGTCCAGCGCATCCGAGGCACCCGACCGGTTCGCCCCGGCCAGCGAACACAGCACCAGCTCCCCGGCCGGAATCGACACGTCCCCGATCGACACCTCGGTCACCGTCGTCCGGAACGTCCCGGCGTGCACGATCGACAGCCAGCGCAACAGCTCCTCCACCGCCGGCCCCACCGCCGCATCGTCGTCCCGCACCCGCGCGAGCTGCTCGGGGTTGCGCAGCAGCGCGAGCGTCCCCAGCCCGAGCATGTTCGCGGTCGTCTCGTGACCGGCGATCAGCAACAGCCCGGCGATGCCGGTCAGCTCGTCCGCCGACAGTTCGTCGCCGTGCTCCCGGATCAACGACCCGAGCAGCGCGTCGCCGGGCTTCCGCTGCTCCCGCGCCACGAGCGAGGCCATGTAGGCCCGCGACTCGTCGCTCACGCGACGACGCTCCTTCATCGGCCTTCCGACGTCCAGCAGGTCACGGGTGCGCGCTTGGAATTCGTCCCGATCGTCATAGGGGACGCCGAGCAGCTCGCAGATCACCAACGACGGGACCGGCAGGGCGAAGGCCGTCACCAGATCGGCCGGAGGGCCGGTGCGCTCCATCGCGTCGAGGTGCTCGTCGACGATCGCGCGGATCCGGGGCTCGAGCCGTTGCACGGCGCGGACCGTGAACTCCGGCGTCAGGAACCGGCGCAGCCGGGTGTGTTCCGGCGGGTCCCAGCTGAGCAGGTTGCCTGCGCGCAGGCGGTCGAGCTGCTCCTCGGTCAGGTCCTCGAATCCGGGGAAGTCGCCCAGCCGGCGGGCGGTGCTGAACCGGTCGGTGTCGGCCAGCACCGCCTTGACGTCGTCGCGCCGGGACACCAGCCAGGCGTCCGGGCCGAACGGCGTCCGAATCCGGGTCGCCCGGGGCAGGGCGAAGAGCTCGGGGACCGGATCGAAGCCGTCCCGTTCCATGTAAACCGGAAGCGTTGTCACAAACCAGGCATACTCCTTAGACCCTCGGGATCTCGTGATTGGCGCGGAAGACGCCGTACGGATCGACCCTCCGGCGGATCCGCAGCAGCGACTGCCACGCCCCGGGGTCGAAGCCCGTGGCCGGGTCGACCGCCTGCTGGGCGAAGTTCAGGTAGCTCCGGTTCGCGAACCACGGCGCCATCGCCTCGAGCGTGCGGTCGTGGTCGGCGATCGTCCGGGCACGCTCCGGCCCCGTCGCCACACCCCCGGCGAACAGCAGGAACTCGCCGTCCAGCCGGTTGAGCACCCCACCGCCGGGCGCCGGCCGCGACAACGCACCGCCCAGCTGACGCAGCTCGGCCGTCACCACCAGCGAGCTGTCGGACGTCACCGACAGCAGCTGATCGAGAGCCGCGGACGGCAGAGCGCCCAGCAGCGCCGATCGGAGCCCACCCGTGGAGGGCTGCTCGGAGTCGTTGTGCAACCGCGACAGCGACCGGGCCGGAACCCGCCGGAACGTGTCCCACTTCGGCCGCAACTCCCGCAGCGGCGCCATGATCGCCTCGGCCTCGGCGTCGCTCCCGAGCACCGCCCCGTCGACGACGACGAGCTTCCGGCCGCGCAGCAGGTCCGGGATCTCCGGCACCAGCGGGTACTGGACCTGCCGATAGATCGAGGTGACGGCGTCGGGCACCGACGCCGTCCACTCGACCCACCGCGGCAGCACCCGCTCGGCCTCGCGCAGGTCCCAGACCAGCACTCCGGCGTAGGCCGTCCGGATCGGCTCCGGCGTGAACTCCAACGCCGTGACCAGCCCGAAGTTCGCGCCACCACCGCCCCGCAGGGCCCAGAAGAGTTCCGGATCGTGGTTCGCGTCGATCCGGACGAGCTCCCCGTCGGCGGTGATCAGCTCGACGGCGGTCACCGAGTTCGCGGCCAGCCCCCTCGACCGGCCGTACCACCCGATGCCCCCGCCGAGCGTGTGACCGACGATCCCGCCGGTCGGTGCCGTCCCGTGCAGGACGGCCAGCCCGTACTCGCCGAGCATGTCGATCAGCGGCACCCAGATCGCCCCCGCGCCGACGCGCACCGTTCCGGCGCCGGGGTCGATCTGGTAGTCGCTGAGCCGATTCGTGCGGACGAGCACGGTGTCGCTGAGGTCGCCGAACGAGTAGGCGCCGTGGCCGGTGCCGATCGGCGCCACCCGCAGCCCGTCCGCGGCGGCCTGCCGGACGACGTCGATCGCCTCGTCCGGCGTGCGCGGGAAGGCCACGGCGGCCGGCCTCAGGTCGGCGGCCAGGGCCCAGGTTCTGCACGCCGTTTCGTACTCGGCGTCCACTGGACGGTAGATGTGCCGCTCAAGTCTGGTTGCATATTCAACAACTGTCACACCTGCGATGACGGGATATACGGCCGGAAGTTCACCAAGTTCGGCATGCGAACTTTGTTCGCATTGCGTCGGCCGGGGAAACCGCAGCATGCTGGGGCGATGCGGATTGTTGTCATCGGTGGAAGCGGTCACATCGGAACGTTCCTGGTCCCCCGGTTGGTACGGGCCGGCCACGAGGTCATCACGATCAGCCGCGGCACCCGCGGGCCGTACGTCTCGTCGCCCGAGTGGGAGAGCGTCCGGCTGGTCACGGCCGACCGGGAGCGGGACTCCACGTTCGACGACCGGGTCGTCGGTCTGGCTCCCGACGTCGTCGTGGACCTGGTCTGTTTCACGCTCGCGTCGGCATCGGCGCTGGTCGAGCGCCTCCGCGGCGAGGTCGGTCACCTGGTGCACTGCGGCTCGATCTGGCGGTACGGGGTTTCGCACCGGATCCCGATCACCGAGGAGACCGGCACCCCGCCGTTCGGCGAGTACGGCATCGAGAAGGACCGCATCGCGCGGATGCTGAAGGAGGAGACCGCCTCCGGCGGCCTGGTGACCACGTCACTGCATCCGGGCCACATCGTCGGTCCCGGTTGGGTGCCGATCAACCCGCTCGGGAACCTCGACCTCTCCGTCTGGCGGACGCTCGCCGCCGGCGAGCCGCTCCGAATCCCCGGCCTGGGCGCCGAGATGATGCACCACGTCCATGCGGACGACGTGGCGCAGGCTTTCGAAGTCGCTGTTTCGCATCGGTCCGAGGCCGCGGGCGAAGACTTCAACGCGGTGGCCCCCAGCGCGATCACGGTTCGCGGGTACGCGGAGGCGGCGGCGGCGTGGTTCGGGAAGCGGGCTGTGTTGGAGTCGGTGAGCTGGGCGGAATTCGAGGAGACGACGCCGAAGGAGCATGCCGAGACGAGTTGGGAGCATTTGGTGCGGAGCCAGTGCGCGTCGATCGAGAAGGCGCGCACGCGGTTGGGTTATGCGCCGCGTTATGAGCCGATGGAGGCGGTCGAGGAGTCGGTCCGCTGGCTCATCCTCCACGGAGAACTGACCCTCTGACCGCCCGCTCGCCTTGGCGCTGCCACCCCAGGCCGGCGCCGCGCCGAGCCCCACGGAGCCGCCGGTGGCGGCGGCCGCGAGGCAGGTGACGCCCCTGCGATGCGAATCGCGGCCCAACGCCGCAGGCGGCGGTGCATCTCCACCGCGACCTCCGGCGCACCCACCGGCACCGCGGCGCCACCCGCATCCCCACCCAGCCCGGCCGGGCCCATCCCGGCTGCGGCGTGGCCGGCCCAGCGCCCCCGGCTGGCCCGCCCCGGCTGGCCTGCCCCGGCTGGCCTGTCCCCGGCTGGCCCGCTCCCGGCCCAGCCGCCCCACGGCGGCGTGCGCGGCACGAGCCACCCCGGCACGGCAGCCCGCCCAGCACGGCCGCGCAGCCCGATCGCCGCAGCCCGTGAGCGATGCAAGCCTGACCGGTAGCCCTCGACACATCGCAGCGGCCCGGAGCGATTCGCTCCGGGCCGCTTGCGTTATCTACGTACTCAGCTGCAGTAGCTGTAGTCCCAGCAGTCGTTGTGGTGACGACGCTTGTGGTGACGACGACGCGGCCGGCAGTCGTAGTCGTACGAGTAGTTGTCGTTGCAGTAGTCGTACGAGTTGTCGTAG
>NZ_VIRS01000048.1 GCF_006912135.1 Cryptosporangium phraense
CCGCTCAGCCCCTCCTACACATACCTCTCAAGGATCGAGCTCTCCGCCAACCTCGAAAGCCCCTCCCGAACCGACCGCGCCCGGGCGTCCCCGACCCCCTCGACCGCCCGCAAGTCATCCACGGTCGCCCCCAACAACTTCTGCAAGCCCCCGAAATGCTCCACCAGCCGGTCGATGACCGCCCCGGGCAGCCGCGGCACCTTCGCCAACAGCCGGTACCCCCTCGGACTCACCGCCCCCTCCAGCGCATCCGCCGTCGCGGGATACCCCACCCCGCGGGCGACCAGCGTCAGATCGAGCAACTCCGTCGCCGAGAGGCGGTCGAGATCTTCGAGCACGTCCTCCACCGACCGCGACCGGCGCCCGGCCGGCAGGTAGTCACGGATGACCAGCTCGCGATCAGCGTCCACACCCGCCATCAGCTCGTCGAGCTGGAGCTTGAGCAGGCGTCCGTCGGTGCCGAGCTCGATGACGTACCCCGCGATCTCGTCGGAGATCCGGCGCACCATCTCGAGCCGCTGGGTCACCGACATCGCGTCGCGAACTGTGACCAGGTCTTCGATCTCCAGCGCCGACAGCGTGCCCGACACCTCGTCGAGCCGGAGCTTGTAGCGCTCCAGCGTGGCCAGTGCCTGGTTGGCCTTGGAGAGGATCGAGGACGTCTCGTCGAGCACGTAGCGCAGGCCGTTGACGTACAGGCCGATGATGCGCATCGACTGGCTGACCGAGATCACCGGGAACCCGGTCTGCCGGGAGACGCGCTCGGCGGTACGGTGCCGGGTACCGGACTCGACGGCCGGGATCGACGCGTCGGGCATCAGGTGCACGGCGGCCCGGACGATACGGGAGCCGTCGTTGGACAGCACCAACGCACCGTCCATTTTCGCCAGCTCACGCAGCCCGGTGGGGGTGAACTCGACGTCGAGCGGGAAGCCGCCGGTGCAGATCGCGTCGACGGTCTTGTCGTGACCGAAGACGATCAGCGCCCCGGTGTTGCCGCGAAGGATGCGATCGAGCCCGTCCCGAAGCGTGGTCCCCGGCGCGATGCGGGCGAGCGTCTGCCGGAGCTGCTCCTCGCGCTCCGTCCCGACCACGGCTGTACCTCCAGGTATCTGATTCTCCGGCAGTCTACGGCGGCCACACCGCTCTTCGTGGTGTGGGCCAGCTGGCGGCACCGTGTCGGAGTGCCGACAGAAGCCAGGATGCCCACCGGGGGCAAGGGCAATACGTCAGGACAGGCTACGCATGGTTGCGCTGAACGCGTGCCCCAAAGCGGCGCGGATGTCGTCGACTTCGGTCACCCGGATGCCGGCCGGCTTGCGCTCGACCGAACCGGATGGCACCAGCGCCTGTTTGAACCCCAGCCGCGCGGCCTCGGCGAGCCGGCGCTCGACCCCGCCCACCCGCCGGACGTCGCCGGAGAGGCCGAGCTCGCCGATCGCCACCAGATCGGGCGGCAGCGCCTGATCGCTCGCCGCCGACGCCACCGCCAGCGCGATCGCCAGATCGCAGGCCGGTTCGGTGACCTTGGCGCCGCCGACGGTCGCCGTGTAGACGTCTTTCTCGGCCAGCCGGACCCGGCCGCGCCGATCGGTGACTGCGAGGATCATCGCCACCCGGGCCGAGTCGAGCCCGCTCACCGCCCGCCGGGGCGTCGGCAGCGGCGACGGTGCCACCAGCGCCTGCACCTCGGCCAGCATCGGCCGGACGCCCTCCACCAGCACCGAGACGCAGGTACCGGGCACGGCCTCGCTGTGCCGGGTGAGGAACAGCCCGGACGGGTCGGCCAGCCCGCGGATGCCCCGGTCGTGCATCTCGAAGCAGCCCACCTCGTCGGACGGGCCGTACCGGTTCTTCACCGCGCGGACGAGTCGGAGCGTCGAGTGCCGCTCGCCCTCGAAGTGCAGCACGACGTCGACCAGGTGCTCGAGCACGCGCGGGCCGGCCACGTTGCCGTCTTTCGTTACGTGGCCGACGAGGATCGTCGCCATGTTTCGGGCCTTGGCCGACGCGATGAGCGCCGCCGTCACCGCCCGGACCTGGGTGACGCTGCCGGGCGCGCTGTCGAGCGCGGGCGACGAGATCGTCTGCACGGAGTCGACGACCAGCAGGCCGGGGGAGACCGCCTCGACGTGGCCGAGCACGGCCGAGAGATCGGTCTCGGCGGCCAGGTAGAGCGCGTCGTGCAGCCGGTCGGTGCGATCGGCCCGCAGCCGGACCTGGGCCGCGGACTCCTCACCGGTGACCACCAGCGCCGGCGGCCCACCGGCGGCCGCGTACCGGTGCGCGACCTCGAGCAGCAGCGTGGACTTACCGACGCCGGGCTCACCGGCCAGCAGCAGCACCGCCCCCGGCACCAGGCCGCCGCCGAGCACGCGGTCGAGCTCCTCGACCCCGGTGGGACGCGCCTTGGCCGCCCGGACGTCGACCTCGCCGATCGGCCGCGCGGGCGACGTGACCGGGCCCGGCCCGACCTGCTTCAGCGCTACCGGCCCGGCGCCGACCTCGTCGATCGTGCCCCAGGCCTGACACTCGGGGCACCGCCCGACCCACTTGGGCACCGTGTTCCCGCACTCCGAGCAGCGGTACGCGGGCCGTTCACGAGCAGCGGTACGGGATGGCATGCGAGGAACCCTACGGCGCCGATACGACAAAAGGCCGGGGCCCACAAGGGCCCCGGCCTCCAGATCAGGACCTACTCTTCCGAACCCTCACCCGAATGCGTCAGCGACGTCCGCGGCAGCGGCGTGCCGGGCGGCGCGAACGGCAGCGTCAGCGAGACGTCGCCGGCCTTCTCGAACTTCAGCGTCACGGTGATCATCTGGTTGGCGTCGAGTCGGCTGCCGGTCGACACCATGACCAGCTGCGGGCCCGGCGCGTCGAGCGCGACGAACTTCCCGGCCGGGATCTCCAGCGGCAGCGTCGTACCCGGGCTCGCGGTCGGCACCGCCGAGACGACGACCGGCGACGGCGTGCCCCGCGACGGTGCCGGGCTGGGCTGGCCGTTGCTGAGCGTCGGGGTCGGCGTTCCGCCTTCGACCGCACCGGACGGGGTGTTGGTGGCTCCCGCGGGGGTCGTCTCACCGGCCGACGGCGAGGCGCTCTCGGACACCGCCGCGCTCGGCTCGGCCGACGGCGTCTCCACCGACTGGCCACCCTCCGGCACGACCTGCAACTGCACCGACTGCGTCAGGTCGGCCGACGCCGAGACCAGACGGTCGGCCGACGCGCCGTTGTTGACCAGACGCATCCGCAGCGGCACGTCGCTGCCCGCGGGCCAGGTGACGCCCTCGGCCGGGAACGCGATCAGCGCGTCCCGGACCGCGATGTCGCCGACGGTCGCGTCGATGCCCTGGATGGCCGGGACCTTCATCGCCGTCTCGGCGACCTGGCCGGCACTGCACCCGGTCAGGGCGGCCGCGCCGACGAGGCCAAGCGTGATCAGGGTCGCGGCTCGGCGGCCGCGCCGCCTCGGGACTCCGGCTGACCGAGTGGTCGAGCGGCTCACGGCGGCTTCCTCTCGTGTGCACACCTCGGGTATCTACGGTGTGTAGACCGGCCTTAGCGTAGTGTCTGGTCCGTTCAGCCCTGCGCATCGGGTCGGCGCGCCGCGCGCCGCCCCCCAAAACTGCAGCTCAGCGCAGCGACGCCCCGCTCAACAGCAGGAGGCAGACGTCGACCGCGGCCACCACCAGAACGGCCCGGAACAGGGCCCGTGACCCGGGCCGACGCCCGGCCACCGCCCCGGCCGCCAGCACCAGCGCACTCAGCGCCAGCAGGATCCAGGCCAGAGCCCGGGGCGGCCCGGAAGGCCCGAACACCAGGAGCACGCCCACCAGCCCCATCAAGAACGCGGAAACCACCTCCGACGCCCGCCGGCCCAGCCGGTGCGGCAGCCCGGCGATACCGGTCGCCGCGTCGTCCTCCAGGTCGCCGAGCACGTTGGCGAAGTGCGCCCCGACGCCCAGCGCCGCACCGGCCACCCACAACCACGCCGGCGGCCAGGAAGCGCCGGACCCCCCGAGCGTCACGAACGCCGGGGCGGCCGCGAACGCCAGCGCGTACGGCACGGCGGAGAACGGCGTCGCCTTCAGCCGGGCGTTGTAGGCCAGCGCGCACCCGACCGCGGCCAGGTGCACCAGCGCCGCCCGCCAACCGGACAGGAACGAGAGCGGGACGCAGAGCACGGCGGCGATCAGCGCGGCCCGCCCGACGAGCGACCGGGACACGGCTCCGGCGGCCACCGGCTTGTCGGTCCGCCCGACGGCGGCGTCGCGCTCGGCGTCCAGCCAGTCGTTGTGCCAGCCGGTCGTCAGCTGCCCGGTCAGGACGGCCGCGGCCACCGCCACCAGACCGGGGAGGGCCCGGCCCGAGGCGGCCGCCAGCGCGGTGACGCCCGCGGTCACGGCGAGCGCCGGTTCCGGATGGCAGGACCGGAGGAGTGCCGGGAGATCCCTCACTCAGCGGATCGTCAAGGCAGCCAGCTCCGGGCGCAACGTGGCCGGGTCGGTGACGTTCGGCACGATCCGCCGGATTCGGCCGTCGGTGCGGACCAGGACCGCGGTCGGTCCGGTCGCCGAGACGCCCGCTATCGCCGTTCTCGACATCGCCGACGGATCAGCCAGCGAAACCAGCCGACCGGCCGAGAGTCCCGGAATCCGTGTAATCGCCTGACTACTCTCGGTAATCCAGACGACGGTGAGCTGGGTTTCGTCGGTGGCGGTCACCAGTTGATTCCGAACTACGGAACACGTGGTGCACCCGGCCGGCGAGATGAGCAGTACGGCCGGACGGAACTCACGCAGCGACGAGGTCATCCCGCCGTCGCCCGACAGCGACAGCGACGGCACCAGCCCGCCGGCCACGCCGACGGCGACGCTCGGGCTGGCCAGCGGCTCGCGACGGGGCGGCCGGCTCGGTTTCGGCAGCACGATCACCATCAGGCTGCCGATCGCCGCGACCAGGAACAGGATCAGCGCGAACAGTGGCCCCGACAGCCCCGGGCGCAACCACCGACGCCGACGCCGAAGACGTCTCTGGGCTGCGATTTCGGCCTGGATCGAGGCGATCTCGTCGGACAGGTCACGAAGGTCGTCGGGGACGACGATCGTGCCCCACTCCGGCGGCAGGCCCCGGATCTCACCGTCGTGACCAGGACCGTCACTGGTCGGCTCGTCACTGTCAGATCGGCGGCTCATCGGCGCCTCCACCACGCTCTCGCCCTACTGTGACCGACCGATCGACCGTGCGCCACCTCAGTCCCAAATCAGGGGAGAAATCATTCGATCCGGGCCCGGAGCGCCTGCGTCGGGGCTGCGTCGGTCGACGGGGGATGATTCACGTTCTCGGGGCCCGCCACCTACGGAATCCGTAGTCAGGGGCCTCCCGTAGGGGTCTCACCTGAGCTGCGACCAGGCAATACACCCAGGTCGAAGGCGTTGCGGCCGATCTCACATCGTGGGCCTACCGGCTCGGCCCACCGTCCTTTGTGTGGGGCTCGGCGACCGACGATGACCAGCGGACCGATCAGAAACCACGCCCGCGTGTCAAGCTTCCAAGAGTTTTGTCACGTCCCCTGACCTGCGGTTTCAGTGGCATGGACCATGCCCGAACCCGGTGACGCCGTGTTATCCTTGACACAGCGAAAGGGGTTTCCGACTCATGACTTTCACCGTCGGCGAGACCGTTGTCTACCCCCACCACGGGGCCGCTCTCATTGAGGCCATCGAAACCCGGGTCATCAAGGGTGTCGAAAAGCAGTATCTCGTCCTGAAGGTCGCCCAGGGTGACCTCACTGTGCGCGTCCCGGCTGAGAACGCTGAGATCGTCGGCGTCCGTGAGGTGGTGGGCGAGGAGGGTCTGGACAGGGTCTTCCAGGTTCTCCGCGCTCCCCACACCGAGGAGCCGACCAACTGGTCCCGTCGCTACAAGGCCAACCTCGAGAAGCTCGCCTCCGGCGATGTGAACAAGGTGGCCGAGGTCGTCCGTGACCTTTGGCGGCGCGACAAGGAGCGCGGCCTCTCCGCTGGAGAGAAGCGCATGCTCGCGAAGGCCCGTGACATCCTCGTCGGCGAACTCGCCCTCGCCGAGGGAACCGGTAAGGACGACGCCGAGCAGCTGCTCGACAAGGTCCTTGCGTCCTAACTCCACACAGGACACCGTTGCGCTCGTCCCGGCCGCTGGCCGGGGCGAGCGTCTTGGTCCCGGGGCCCCGAAATCCCTGCGCCACCTCGGGGGCGAACCGCTGGTCGTGCACGCGGTCCGGCGGCTGGCCACGGCGAGCAGCGTGGCCGCGGTCGTCGTCGCCGCTCCGCCGGGCGCGTCCGAGACGGTCCGCGAGCTGCTCGCGCCGGTCGTGATGACCGCCGAGCTGATCGTCGTCGAGGGTGGCGACACGCGGCAGGCTTCGGTCGCTGCGGCGCTCGCTGCCGCGCCCGGGCACTGCGACATCGTGCTGGTCCACGACGCGGCCCGCGCGCTCGCTCCGCCGGAGCTCGCCGACGCGGTCGCCGCCGCGGTCCGCGACGGCCACCCCGCCGTCGTCCCGGTGCTGCCGGTCGTCGACACGGTCCGGCAGGTCACCGCGTCCGGTTCGTCGACGATCGACCGCGAGGCGCTCCGGCTCGTCCAGACCCCGCAGGGGTTCTCCCGGTCGGTCCTGGCCAAGGCCCACGCCGAGTGCGACGACGCTTTGACGGACGACGCCGGGCTGGTCGAACGACTCGGCCTCCCCGTGCACACCGTGCCGGGGCATCCGAACGCGCTGAAGGTCACGCGCCCGTTCGATCTGGTCGTGGCCTCGGCGGTGCTGGCCGCCGAGGGCGGCATGGCAGGCTCGCCGGTGTGACGACGACACCAGAGCCCCTTCCCGATCTCGACATCCCGGACGCGCTCGGCGCGCAACTGCCGGCGCCCGTGAGCCCGGCACCGGTCAGCCCGGCCCCGCTGGGTGCACCGCTGCTCGTCAGCGACCCGGCTCCGCGGTTGCCGCGGGTGGGCATCGGCACCGACGTGCACGCCTACGACGAGAGCCGGGAGTGCTGGGTCGCTGGCCTCCACTGGCTCGACCAGCCCGGCCTCAGCGGCCACTCCGACGGCGACGTCGCCGCCCACGCGGCCTGCGACGCATTGCTGTCGGCGGCCGGCCTGGGCGACCTGGGCAGCAATTACGGCACCGACCGTCCGGAATGGGCGGGAGCGTCCGGTGTCGCACTCCTCACCGAGACCGCGCGCCGCGTGCGTGAGGGCGGCTTCCTGATCGGCAACGTGGCGATCCAGCTCGTCGGGGTCTCGCCGCGGATCGGCGGCCGCCGCGAAGAGGCCGAGGGCACGCTGGGCACCGCGATCGGCGCCCCGGTCTCGATCTCCGCGACGACGACCGACGGCCTCGGCTTCACCGGCCAGGGCGAAGGCCTGGCCGCCATCGCGACCGCGCTCATCCTCGCCGGCTGACACACGAAACCTCGCCGGGTGACGCACGAAACCTCAGCCCTTCGGGTGGATTGTCGGTGAGGTGCGCGGCAGCATCGCGCGCGCGTGCGGCTACC
Source organism: Cryptosporangium phraense (assembly GCF_006912135.1). NCBI lineage: Bacteria > Bacillati > Actinomycetota > Actinomycetes > Cryptosporangiales > Cryptosporangiaceae > Cryptosporangium > Cryptosporangium phraense. The sequence goes on from NZ_VIRS01000048.1 coordinate 7,548, forward strand.
CCGATACCCTGCGGAATGTGAACCGGTCGGAGGATGACCCGCTGCTGGCTAGTTTGCTCGCCGCAGTGTCGGCCGCGTCGAACGACGTTCCGCTGCGCCTGCACGTCGCCGGTCTCCTGCTCGACCGCGGCCGCGCCGCCGAGGCCCTCGAGCACTGCTCGACCGTGCTCCGCACCGACCCGGCCAACGAGGAGGCGATCGCGCTGCTGCGCCGCGCGTCGGCCGAGCTGGGCGCGGCCCGCCCGGGCAGCCGGGTGGCGGCCGACCGCCCCAGCGCCGACCCCGCGATGGTCGGCCGCTCCGGTTTCGATTGGGACGCCGCCGAGGCCCAGGTCCAGGACTTACCGCAGGCCGACCAGGTGCCCGACGGGCTGCCCGATCCGGTCGGCCCCGGTGACGTCGACGGCGTCGTCGTCACGGACCTGACGCTGGCCGACGTGGCCGGCGCGATCGACGCCAAGCAGCGGATCGAGCGCTCGATCGCCCCGGTGCGCAACCCGGCGTTCGCCCGCGCGTTCGGCATGCGGACGACCGGCGGCGTCCTGCTCTACGGGCCGCCCGGCTGCGGCAAGGCGTTCCTGGCCCGGGCGATCGCCGGAGAACTCCGCGCCAGCTACTACCGGGTCGGGCGGGAAGACGTCCTCGACCGGCCGACGACCACCGTCGCGGCGATGGCCTCCAGCTCGGCGGCCGAGCGGCGGCTCCGGGCCGTGTTCGCCACCGCGAGGCGGTCGGCCCCGTGCGTCCTGTTCCTCGACGACGTGGACGCGATCGGCCCGAAGCGGTCGCGGCTCCAGAACCCGAGCATGCTGCGGACGGTCGTCAACCAGCTGCTGTTCGAGTTCGACTCGCTGGCCCGCGGCGACAGCGGCGTGTTCGTCGTCGCGTCGACCACCCGCCCCTGGGACCTCGACCCGGCCCTGCGCCGGGCCGGTCGGCTCGACCGGATGGTGCTGGTCGGTCCGCCCGACGCCGCGGCCCGGAGCGTGATCCTGCGCTACCAGCTGCAGAATCGCCTGGTGGCCGACTTCGACCTGGGCGTCCTCGCCGAGGCGACCGAGGGGTACTCGGCCGCCGACCTGCAGCGGGTCGTGGAGTCAGCGGCCGACTCGGCACTCTCGGACTCGCTGCGACTCGGCCAGGCCCGCCCGATCGAGGAGAAAGACCTGGCCGCCGCGGCCCGGCGGGTGCGCCCGAGCGTCGGCGTCTGGCTCGACCTGGCCCGAGCCGCCGCCGGCCCCTCCGACGGCAGCTACGAAGACCTGCACGCCTACCTCAGGATCCATCGCCGGAAGCAATGACCGCCCGGTACCAGTCGTAGGACGCCTTCGGGGTCCGGCGCAGCGTGTCGTAGTCGACGCGAACCAGCCCGAATCGCTTGTCGTAGCCCTCCGACCACTCGAAGTTGTCGAGCAGCGACCAGCAGAAGTACCCCCGGACGTCGACCCCGGCGGCCATCGCCGCGTGAACGGCCCGGAGGTGGGCGTCCAGGTACGCGATCCGGTCGTCGTCCTGCACCCGGCCGTCGGGATCGGGACGGTCGTCGTACGCGGCGCCGTTCTCGGTGACGTAGATCGGCGGCAGTGCGCAGCCGTACTGGGTCACCAGGCCGGTCAGCAGCTCGGTGAACGCCTCCGGCACCACCGGCCAGCCCATCGCGGTCGTCGGAGCGCCCGGATACTCGACGATCTCGGTGCCGAGCTGCTCCGGACCGCCCGCGCGCACCCGGTGCGGGTTGTAGAAGTTCACACCGAGGAAGTCCAGCGGAGCGGAGATCAGCGAGAGGTCGCCGTCGCGGATCACGGAGAGATCCGCGCCCCGGTAGACCGCGGCCAGCTCGTCCGGGTACCGGCCGGTCAGCAGCGGATCGTTGTAAGTGCGGTTGTGTAGCAGATCCAGTACCCCGGCGGCCAACTCGTCCTCCGGGGACGACGACGCCGGATGCACCGGCGCGAGCGCGTTCGTGACCCCGACCCGGCCGGCCACGCCCCGCAGCGCCTGCACCGCCAGCCCGTGCCCCAGCAACTGGTGGTGCGCCACCGGGAACGCCCCCGCCAGCAGCCGGTGGCCGGGCGCGTGCGTGCCGAGCGCGTACCCGAACGCGGTGACGACGAACGGCTCGTTGAGCGTGATCCAGTACCCGACCCGGTCGCCCAGCCGGTCCGCGACCAGGGCGACGTACTCCGCGAACCGCTCCGGGATCTCCCGCTGCAGCCAGCCGCCCCGGTCTTCCAGCGCCTGGGGCAGGTCCCAGTGGTAGAGCGTGGCCGCCGGAGTGATCCCGCGGGCGAGCAGGCCGTCGACGAGCCGGTCGTAGAAGTCCAGACCGCGCTGGTTCGCCGGCCCGGACCCCGTCGGCTGGATCCGCGGCCAGGCGATCGAGAACCGGTAGGCGTCGACGCCCAGCCCGGCCATCAGGTCGAGGTCCTCGTCCGAGCGGTGGTAGTGGTCGTCGGCGACGTCGCCGGTGTCGCCGTTGTCGGTCCTTCCCGGCGTGTGGCTGAACGTGTCCCAGATCGACGGGCCGCGTCCGTCCTCGGTGACCGCGCCTTCGATCTGGTATGAAGCGGTCGCCACTCCCCAGACGAAATCAGCTGGGAACTGCGGGAATCCCGTCATGGCGGCAGCCTAGTCAACTAATTGGGTGCGATCGTCACGCGAGTTAAAGCCGTTGTTTCGGCCGGATAAGGTAGTAATAGCCTGAATTGTCCACCGGTTAGCGCCAGGTGTGTCGATAGTCATACAGTTGAGGTGGAAGGAAGGACGTGATTTAGATGTCGCTAGCTGTGGCGGCCGAGGCGCTGTTCGTCAGTCCGCTGCAACCCTCCGAGCACCCCAGCCCGGAGCAGGTGGAAGCCGCGATCGACGACAGCCTGCGTAGCTACGGTGGCCCGTCGGGTTGTGCCTGCTGGCTCGCGGCGGAGTACGGGGAACATCCAGAAATTGCTGCTGACCGGATGCGGTGGGCGCTAGAGCTCACCACCAACTAAGAACGGGGCGACCCTCTTCAGGGCCGCCCCGCCGCATGCTCACCCAGCTTTGTACGCCTCGTCCATTCGCGTCAGGACCTGGTCCGGTGAAGCCTTACCCGCGAACATGTCCTGGATCGCGGCGAAGTGCACGTTCTGGACCTTGGGGTTCGGCCAGAGCTGGTCCATGAACGGCACCGTCTTGCCCGCCTTCTGGGCGTCGAGCAGCGGCTGCAGTGCCGGGTCGACCTTGAACTGGTCGTTCGGAATACCCGGCAGGTTGCCGGTCGCGGTTGCGTACGCGTTGATCGCTTCCGGGGTCCCCAGGAAGTCGATGAATTCCAGCGCCAGCTTCTTGCTCTTGGTCTTCGCGTTCACCGCGTAGGAACCGCCGGCCGCACCGGGCAGCTGGGTGTCGCTCGCGTTGTCGGTGGCCGGCACCGCGAACATTCCGAATTCGGTTCCGCTCGGCGCTTCGGCCTGCAGCTGGTTCAGGCCCGACGTCACGTAGATCATGCCGACCGACTTACCGCCGGCGACCTGCGAGATCGCGTTCTCGACCGAGGTGCCGAGCGGGTTGGCCGAGAAGCAGCCGCGTTTGTTCATCTCGAGGTACTTGTCGAGCGTGGGCTTCCAGGCCGAGGACGCGAACGTCGCCTTGCCGTCCTTCATCTGCTGGGCGAAGTCCGGCGTCTTGCCGTAGACCAGCGTCGAGGCCAGTGCGTAGTCGGCGAGCTGGGTGACCCAGTTCGTCTGGTTGCCCAGCGCGAACAGCACCTTGCCCTTGGACTTCGCGGTGTCGCAGAGCGTCAGCATCTCGCTGTAGGTCGTCGGCTCTTTGCCGCCGATGTCGGCCAGCGCCTTCTTGTTGTAGAGCGCGCCGATGCCGGCGAACGTCTCCGGCACCACGTAGGTCTTGCCGTCGACCACGGTGACCGGCTTGATCCCGCTCGGGATGTCCTTCACCCACGGCCGGTCGGACAGGTCCAGCAGGTAGCCGCTGGGCGCCAGCACCTCGATCGCGCCCGGGTTGCCGTTGCCCGGCCAGGCGAAGAACACGTCCGGAGCGGTACCGCTGGCCAGCTGCGTGCGCAGCGTCCCCTGGTACTGGTCGGTGTCGGCGTAGGAGGTCGTGAAGTTCACGTCCGGGTGGTTCTTCTTGAACGCGGCGATCAGGGCCTCGGCGCCGGCCTTGTCGCTGGCCACCGACGCGAGCTTGAGCGTGCCGCCGCTGCTGTCGCCGCCGTTGTCGTTGGCCGCGTTCGTGCCGCCCGCGCAGGCCGCCGTCAGCGCAGTGAGCGCCGCAACCACAGCGGCGGTCAGGAACCGCTTTCTGATGGACATCAGTGTCCCTTCTTGGGGGTGGGGGGTTGAGCGGTGAAGCGGTAGGTCCCGGACTCCAGCCGGAGCTGCGCTCCGACGGCCTCGCCGTCGGCGTCCCGGACCGACGAGGGATCCGAGGTGGGAACGGTCAGCTCCGCGGTCGAACCCGGCGGAATCTCGACGTCGACGACGACCTCGCCGTCGGCCAGGCGCCAGCCCGAGGCGACCCGCCCGCGGACCGTCTCCTGCGAGGCCCGCGCGAACCCGAGGCGGCCGCCGATCGTCGGCCGGAGGACGAGCGACCGGTAACCGACCGAGTCGGGCGCCTGGTCGATGCCCGCCACGCCGCCGTAGAGCCAGTCGCCGATCGATCCCAGGCTGTAGTGGTTGAACGAGTTCATCTGGGCGGCCTGGAAGCCCCGGTCGGCCGTCCAGCCGTCCCAGCGCTCCCAGATCGTGGTCGCCCCGTGGACGATCGAGTACCCCCACGACGGGTACGTGTCCTGGTGCAGCAGCGCGTAGGCCAGGTCGGCCCGCCCGTGCGCGGCCAGCGTCGGACAGAGCAGCGCCACACCCACGAACCCGGTGGTGAGGTGGTGGTCCCGCTTCTCGACGTCAGCGGCGAGCCGCTCGAACGCGGGCTCGACCAGGTGCGAAGGCAGAAGGTCGAACGCGAGCGCGAGCAGGTAACCCGTCTGGGTGTCACCCACGACCCGTCCGTCGTCTTCGACGAACGCGTCGATGAACGCGTCCTTGATGCGCGCGTGCAGGTCCTCGTACGGTTGCGCGTCCTTTTTTATTACGCGTGCCGCGCTGGCAATCAGCGCCGCGCTCTGTGCGAAGTACGCGGTAGCCAGGAGAGCTCGCGGCGTGTCCGCGTCCACCTGCAACCAGTCCCCGTAGTTGTTGCCGGTCCGGTTCCGCCAGATCAGGTCGGGGTTGTGGCGGTGCACGTGATCGACCCAGGCAGCCATCGAGTCGTACGAGCGCTCGAGCGTCCGCACGTCGCCGTAGACCCGGTACAGCAGCCACGGGATGATCACGCCGCCGTCGCCCCAGGCGGGTGCCCCCTCGGTGAGCATGGCCACCCGGGGCGCGATGTCGGGGAACACCCCTTCGGGCGTGGTCGCCGCCCGCACGTCCGCGAGCCAGCGGGCGAAGAACGCCTGCACGTCGGCGTTGCGCATCGCGGTCGGGGCGAAGATCTGGGCGTCGGCGAGCCAGCCCAGCCGCTCGTCCCGCTGCGGGCAGTCGGTCGGCACCGAGACCCAGTTGCCCCGCTGCCCCCACCGGATGTTGCGGTGGAGCTGGTCGACCATCTCGTCATCGCACTCGAACGTCCCGGTGAACGGCGTGTCGCTGTGCAGCACGCGTCCGACGACGTCCTGCGCGTGCAGCAGCCCGGGGTAGCCGACGACCTCCACGTACCGGAAGCCGTGGAACGTGAACGTCGGCTCGAAGACCTCGACCGGCTGTCCCGCCGCGAGGTAGACGTCGGTCGCCTCGGCCGTGCGGAGGTTCTCCAGGTAGAGCTCGCCGTCCTCGAGCACCTCGGCGTGGCGCAGCCGGATCCGCTGCCCGGTCTTCGCTCCGCGGACCGTGAGACGGACCCGGCCGACCAGGTTCTGGCCGAAGTCCACCAGGTGCCGGCCGTCGCCGAGCGCGGTGACCGACACCGGGTGCAGCTCCTCGGTGACCCGGACCGGTTCGTCGGGCTCGGCGACCAGGTTCGCCGGATTCGGATCGACCACCCGGACCGGTAGCCAATCGTTTGCGTCGTAGCCGGGCGCGTCCCAGCCGGGCTGCGCCCGGGACGCGTCCTCGTACTGGCCCATCAGCAGGTCGGCGTAGCGGATCGCCCCCGGCCGCTCGACCCACTCGCCGTCGGTGTCGATCGTGCGGGTCGAGCCGTCGGCGAACTCCAGCACGAGCTGGGCCAGGAACTGCGGGGCGGCACCGTAGTGCTGGGCCTGGTGCCGGCTGTCGAAGCCGACGAACCCCGACCACCAGCCGTCGGCGACGACCGCCCCGAGCACGTTCTCGCTCGCGGTGACCAGGTCGGTGACGTCGTAGGTCTGGTAGAGGATCCGGGTGCCGTACTCGGTCCAGCCCGGCGCGAGCTCGTGGTCGCCGATCTTTCGGCCGTTGAGGCGGGCCTCGTAGACGCCTCGGGCGGTGGCGTAGAGGCGGGCCCGTACCGGGGCGTCGTCCAGAGTGAAGGAGCGGCGCAGGTGCGGCGGGGCCGGCAGGTGTCGGGTGCGGTCGGTGAGGTCGTCGACGACCGGCGGATCGAACGGCGGGTGCACGTGCGGGTTCCGGTCGATCCAGACCGCGGTCCACTCGTCCGGGTGCAGCAGCGCGGTCTCGAACCAGGAGTCGGCGGCGCCGGCCTCCTCACCGTCGGCATTCCAGACCGTGACAGTCCACTCATACCGGGCGCGGGAGCGCAGCACGGAACCGCCGTAGGCGATTCCGGAGTTCTCCGGAGACTCGACCCGGCCGGAGTCCCAGCGTTCGGTGCCACCCTCGGTGACGCGGATGCGGTAGGCGGTCTGAGCGTCGCCGTTGCGATCCGAGCGCAGGCGCCAGGACAGTAACGGCGACTTCTCGTCGATGCCCAGCGGCGTCGCGCGGCCGTCAGTACTCAGTGCGTACGGGGTCAGCATGGTCAACCCTTCAGCCCTCCGGCGAAGCCCTTGATGATGTGACGTTGCATGGCGAAGTAGACGAGCAGGATCGGCAGCGAACCGATCACCAGACCGGCGAAGACCAGCTCCCACTGCGAGACGTACTGGCCGAGGAAGCCGAAGATCGCGACCGGGATCGTCTGCTGGGTGCTGCCGCTCAGGTACAGCAGCGGGGTCAGGAAGTCGTTCCAGACCAGCACCGCGTTGAGGATCACGACCGTGCCGGTGATCGGGCGCAGCAGCGGGAACACGACGCTGCGGAACGCCTGGAACGGCGTGCAGCCGTCGAGCAGCGCGGCTTCCTCGTAGTCCCGGGGCAGCGCCCGCAGGAACCCGACGTAGAGGAACGTCGCGAACGGCACCTGCAGGCCGCTGTAGAACAGCACCAGCGCCCACGGCGTCCCGAGCAGGTGCAGGTCGCGGATCGTCTGGTAGAGCGGCAACAGCGCGAGCTGGAACGGCAGCAGCAGGCCGAGCATGATCAGCAGGAATGCTCCGCGCGACCAGGCCGCGGTCACCCGGGCCAGCGGGTACGCGGCCAGCGAGGAGACGATCACGATCACGACGACGCTGGCGATCGTCACCAGCGCGCTGTTCGCGATCGCGCCGCCGAGACCGGCCTGCTGCCAGGCGTCCGCATAGTTCTGGAGCGTGGGGGACGTGGTGAGGCTGGCCGCCGACGACGGGTCGTGCGGGTCGCGTAGCGACAGGTTGACCAGCACGTAGAGCGGGAACGCGAACGCGACCGTCACCGCGAGCATCAGCAGCTCGAGCAGGAAGCTGCGCCAGGTGTAGGACCTCATCGGGAGCTCTCCTCCTGGCGGCGGAGCAGCCAGTACTGGCCGCTGGAGATGATCGCGACGAAGACGGTCAGCACGATGGCGAGCGCGATGCTGTAGGCGAACTCGCCGAACTGGAACGCGTCCTTGTAGATCAGCGTGGAGAGCGTGTCGGTCGAGTGGCCGGGACCGCCGCCGGTCATCACCCAGACCTGGTCGAACAGCTTGAGGCCGCCGATGATCGACAGCATCAGGTTGATCGTCGTGGCCGGGGCGAGCAGCGGGAACACGACGTGCCGGAACCGGGTCCAGGGGCCGGCGCCGTCGACCTCGGCGGCCTCGTAGACGTCCTGGGGGATGCCCTGCAGGCCGGCCAGGAAGATCACCATCGAGTAGCCGGCGAACTGCCAGACGACGACCCCGACGATCGACCAGAGCGCGATGTTGGGGTCGCCGAGCCAGTCTTGTTTCAGTCCTCCGAGCCCGGTCGAATCGAGCGCCCAGTTGACCGCGCCGTCCGGGGCCAGCAGGTTCTTCCACAGCGCGCCGGTGACGACCGGCGTCATCACGGCCGGGGCGAACAGGAACACCCGCAGGACGTTCCGGCTCTTGATCCGGGTGTTGACCCCCAGCGCGAGCAGCAGCCCGACGCCGTTCTGGATGATCGTGATCGCGACCGCGATGAGCAGCGTCTGGCCGACCGCGGCGCGGGCGTCGGCGTCGTCGAGAATCGCGGTGAAGTTCTGCAGGCCGACCCAGGCCCGGTCGGGGCTCAGGCCGTCCCAGTCGGTGAACGCGAGGAGCGCGCCGCGGCCGCTCGGGACGAGCACGACGAACGCGTAGAGCGCGAGGGCCGGGAGCAGGAAGAGCCACATGGTGTTGCGGCGCTTCTTGCCCGTCGCGACCCGGGCCGTGGTGGCGGGCGGGGCCGGCGCCTCGGGCGCGGGGCGGGTGCGCGTGCGCGCAGGCATGAACTTCACCTCCGGGGCGGACAACGGTGTCGCCGGTCAGCCGATTGGAACGTTTCATCGGCCGTTCTTGGGGCAGAAGCATGCGCTACGTCACTGCCGTGTCGATAGCCCTGGATGCGCCGCCGGTAGCACGAAATTAACTTCGAGGTTTCGCGAGTATCGTGCTCCAGGTGCGCGAGAACCCGGTCGGTGAGTCCAAGTTAGGGCTCCTCTACCTGCGTGAAGGCATTCAGACGTATGCCGTGCGGTACCTGCACGCCACGATTCAGAAGACGCACACGCACAGCTTTTTCGAGCTGGCGTTCGTCCTGGGCGGGAAAGCCGCGCACGTCTCCCCGGCCGGGCGGGAGCCGATCTCCCGTGGCGACGTGCTGGTGCTGCGGCCGGGGGTGTGGCACGGATACGAGGAGTGCCGGGAGTTACGGGTCTACAACCTGTGCTTCGGTGTCGAGATCCTCAACCGGGAGCTCGCCTGGGCCCGGGAGGATCCCGGGCTGGGGTATTTGCTGTGGACCGGCCCGATGGCCGCCCAGCGTCGCGGAGTGCTGACGGCCGTGTTGCCGGACGCTCGCCTGGAAGACAGCCTGCAGCACCTGGACGCGCTGGCCGAGCTCGGGGCGGAGTCGGCGCTGACCCACCACGGGGACATGATCGCCCGGCTGACGCTGTCGCTGAGCGTCGTGGCGCGGGAGGCTGCGACGGCGAGGTCGGCGTCGGGGCCGGCGTCGGGGCCTGCGCATACCGCGGTGCTCGCGGCGATGCGGCTGCTCGAGGAGCGCCCGGAGTATCCGTGGACGCTGGCCGACCTGGCCGACGAGCTGCACCTGACGCCGGGGTATCTGGTGCGGTTGTTCAAGTCGTCTACCGGCTTGCCGCCGATGGCGTTCTTGGCCCGGCATCGGGTGGAGCGGGCGGCTGAGTTGTTGCTCGACACTGATCAGCCGGTGACGCAGATCGGGAGGTCGGTGGGGTGGCCTGATCAGAATTACTTCGCGCGGCGGTTCAAGGCGCATTTCGGGGTGACGGCGACGGCTTACCGGAAGGCGTTCGCTGAGAACAGGGCCCAGTTGAAGATCCGCCCGCGCGGCGAGCACGCGTTCTAGGGTCGGCTGCTTCTGGCGCGCGTGTCCGAGCGCTGGACGTCGTGACGTGTGACAGCGCATTCTGGCCCGACTCCGCTGCGGCCGAATCTGCCGCGGGCCGACCTTTGCCGCAGTCGGCTGCGGTGTGTCTGGAGGGGGCCGCGTCGGCATCGGCGCGAGGACTGCGGGTCGGCCGGGCATCAGCCGGCGCGCCCTCAACCCGAGATTTCCCTCGGTCGCACTGGCAGGTGATTCTGGCCGACAGGGCAAGCAGCGCTCTCTCGGCGGACCAGTCACATGGTGGACTGCCAACTCGGCTTCGAACCCCATGGCGCCCGCACCACCGATCCCTGCGTCCGCTCGCCCAGCGCCTCGGGGCTTGACCCCTGATTCTGGACATGGGCGTTGTCGGCGGAACTGCCGACGGTGCTCATCGACACGGCGACGCCGGCCGCGGGTCCGTTCGGCGGCCCGTAGAGCGTCGAGGACCAGTTCGGTGCGCCTGTGGTCGGCGATGGCCCACCCGGCCAGCCTGCGGGAACACAGGTCGATGACGGTGGTGATGTCACCGACGTAGCGCTGGTTCGGGGCCGGGGCGGTGAAGTCCCGGCCGATCAGATCGGGGGCCTTCGGCGCTGCCGGGGTCCGGGATCGTGGTGCGGGTCCGGCGGCGCAGCCGCAGCCTGCGGACACCGAGCCGGGTCATCACCCGCGCGACGCGCTTGTGGTTGACCGGGTCGCCCTGGTCGCGCAGTTCGGCGGCGATCCGGGGCGCCCCGTAGGTCGTGTCGTGCTCGGCGTGGATCTGCCGGATCCGCCCGGCTGGCAGCAGGTCGGCGGCGTCCCGGCGGGCCCGATCGGCGGCGGTGGTCTTCCAGTAGGAGAAACTCGACCGGTTGAGGCCGATGACCGCGCTGGTCTGCGACGCGGCACGTAGGAGGAGTTCCCGATTACGTGCGGGTCCGCGAGCGCCTCGTTCGGAGGACGCGAGCGAAGCTTCCACGCGGATTCGTGTCGGGTTCGGGGGTACTCGCACGCGGACGGCGGCACACCGAGCCGGAACGGCGAGAGGCACTATGCCGTCCGGTCGGCGTTCTCGCAGGTGGGGATCGGGCGGTCGCGGGCGAGACCGCCATCGAGCCAGCTGGTCGTCGGCGGTCGGCGCCGGGCCGGGCCGGGACGCCGACGGCGATCGGGTTGACCGAATGACGGGAGGACGGCTAGGGCCCCAGCCATCGCTGCACGATGCCCAGGTGCTCTGGACGGCGGGTCGGCCAGGGCTGGCCGCGGCGACCTCAGCCGCGGGAGACATGCGCGCGGCGACCTCAGACGCGGGAGAGATGCCCGCGGAGATCCGGCCGCGGGTGATAGGCGCGGGATCTGGCCGCGGAAAAGACACCCGCGGGGACCCGGCTGCGGCGGAGATGCCCGCGGGGACCCGGCCCCGGCAGAGATCCCCTCGGAAAGACCGGCCGCAGTAGACGCGCCCGCGGAGATCCGGCTGCGGAAGGGACGCGCGTCGCGGGGGAGGCGCCCGCGCAAGAGGTGGCCGCGGGGGAGGCCCGCCCGCGGGAGGCACGCCCTGGGTAGCCCCCGGAATCGCGGCGGACAAGGCGCGGGCTCGCAGGGCGCTGAGGCCCGGCCGGGGCCAGGTGCGCGGCTCGGCAGATTGTCGGGGGCGCGAAGTAATCTCGGAGAGTGCCGACATCGAAGTCTGGCGGATGGATCCGCCGCCTGTTTTCCGCGTGTTGGGCTCACCCAGGGCTGGTCGTCGGCGTACTCGTAGCTTCGTTCGGCGCGACCCTGCTGGAGGGCATCGCACCCCTGCTCACCCGAGCCGCCATCGACGATGCCGTCGGGGGGCGGGTCGACCGCGTCACGCTGATCGTCAGCATCCTGGCCGGGCTGGCCGTGCTCCGCTTCGCCGCGACGTTCTTCCGGCGGTACACGGCCGGCCGGCTCTCGCTCGACGTCCAGCACGATCTGCGCAACCGCGTCTTCACGACGCTCCAGCGGTTCGACGGACGGCGGCAGGACGCACTGCGCACCGGCCAGGTCGTCTCCCGCGCGATCTCCGACCTGCAGCTCGTGCAGGGCATCCTCGCGTTCATCCCGTTCTCGCTGGGCATGGTGCTGCTGTTCGTCATCGCGGTCGTCGCGATGTTCTCGCTCTCGGTGCCGCTGACGCTGGTCTCGCTGGCGGTCGCGCCCGCGGTGGCCTGGGCGGCCACCCGCAGTCGCAAGCGGTTGTTCCCGGCCACCTGGTCGGCTCAGCAGCGCGCCGGTGAGGTGGCCGAGCGCGTCGAGGAGGCGGTCACCGGCGTCCGGGTCGTGAAGGGCTTCGCCCAGGAGACCCGGGAGATCGTCGCGCTCGAGACCACCGCCCGCCGGCTGTTCGCCGATCGGATGCGGGCCGCCCGCATCAACGCGGTCCTCACGCCGACGCTGGCCGCGCTGCCGCAGCTGGGCCAGGTCGCGGTGCTGGCGCTCGGTGGCTGGCTGGCGCTCACCGACCGCATCACGATCGGCACGTTCGTCGCGTTCGCCGCCTACCTGGCGACGCTGGCCGGCGCGACCCGGGTGGTGTCCGGGCTGCTCACGATGGGCCAGCTGGCCCGGGCCGGGGTCGAGCGCGTCTACGACGTCATCGAGAGCGAACCGAGCGTCAAAGACCCCGCCGAGCCCCAGGAACTGCCGAAGACCCCGCTCGGCATTCGGTACGACGACGTGGAGTTCGGCTACACCCCCGACGACACCGTGCTCGACCGGCTCTCGCTGGACGTCCAGCCGGGCGAAACACTCGCCTTGGTCGGTCCGCCCGGCTCGGGCAAGTCGACGCTCGCGCTGCTGCTCACCCGGTTCTACGACGTCCGGGGCGGTTCGGTGGCGCTGGGCGGCGTCGACGTGCGCAACCTGCGCCTGGCCGACCTGCGGGGCGCGATCGGCGTCGTCTTCGAAGAAGCGTTCCTGTTCTCCGCCTCGGTACGGGCGAACATCGCCTACGGGCGGCCGGACGCGACCGAGGCCGAGGTCGAGGCGGTCGCCCGGGCGGTCGAGGCCGACGGCTTCATCCGCGCGCTGCCCGATGGGTACGACACGCTGGTCGGCGAGCGCGGGCTGACGCTCTCCGGCGGCCAACGCCAGCGGATCGCGCTGGCCAGGGCCCTGCTCACCGACCCGCGGGTGCTGCTGCTCGACGACGCCACGTCCGCGGTCGACAACGTCACCGAGGCGGCCATCCACGCGACGCTGCGCCAGGTCACGGCCGACCGCACGACGATCCTGATCGCGCACCGGCGCTCGACGCTCGCGCTCGCCGACCGGGTCGCGGTGCTCGACGGCGGCCGCGTGGTCGACGTCGGCACCCAGGCCGAGCTGGCCGACCGCTCGCCGCTGTTTCGCGCCCTGCTCGCCGGCCCCGACGACGCGGCCGAGGAAGACCCGGTCGGCACTCAGGGCTCGGTGCCGGTGCCGAACGCCGACGCGGTGACGCCGGCGCTCTGGCCGGAGGTCGAGGAAACCGACGATCCGCTGATCAACGCCCCGGTCCGCGCCGGCGGCGGCCACTTCGACCAGGGCGGCACGCCGGCCACACCCGAGTTGCTGGCCGCGGTGCGCGCGCTGCCCCCGGCGACCGAGGAACCGACGCTCCCGGGCATCGACCCGCGCGCGCCCGACCCGCAGTTCCGGCTCGGCCGCCTGCTCGGCCCGGTGCGCTGGCTCCTCTGGGCGACGATCGCGCTCATCGCGCTGGACGCGGCGGCCACGGTCGCGTTCCCGCTGCTGGCCCAGCACGCGATCGACGCCGGCGTCGTCGGCGGCTCGGAGCGCGCGCTGCTGGTCACCGCCGTGCTCGGCGTGCTGGTGGTGGCCGTCGACTGGCTGGCCGTCCGTACCCAGACCGTCACCGCGTCGCAGGCCGGCGAGAAGGTCCTGTACCTGCTGCGGATCCGCAGCTTCTCGCACCTGCAGCGGCTCGGGCTCGACTACTACGAGCGCGAGCTGGCCGGCCGCATCATGACCCGGATGACGACCGACGTCGACGCGCTCTCGACGTTCCTGCAGACCGGCCTGGCCACGGCCGTGGTCAGCGTGCTGACGATCGTCGGGGTCACGGCCGCGCTGCTGCTCACCGACGCCGGGCTGGCCGTGATCGCGCTCTCGGTGCTGCCGCTGGTCATCCTGGGCACGCTGGTGTTCCGGAAACTGTCGGCGGTCGCGTACGAGCAGGCCCGCGAGCGGGTCAGCATCGTCAACGCCGACTTTCAGGAGAACGTCTCCGGCATGCGGGTCGCGCAGGCCTACGTCCGGGAGTCCCGGTCGGCGGCCGACTTCGCCCGGCGCAGCGACGCCTACCGCCGGTCCCGGATGCGGGCCCAGACCTACATCGCGACGTTCTTCCCGTTCGTCGGGGTGCTCTCCGACCTGGGGCAGGCCGCGGTGCTCGCGGTCGGCGCGCACCGCATCGCCAGCGGCGGGGTCACGCCCGGCATCCTGACCGCGTTCCTGCTCTACCTCGGGTTGTTCTTCCAGCCGATCCAGCAGCTCTCCCAGGTCTTCGACGGCTACCAGCAGGCCCGCATCGGCCTCGGCCGCATCGGTGACCTGCTGCGGACGCCGACGTCGGTCGTCGACGCGACCGAGCCGATCGCGATCCCGCAGCGGCTCGACGGCCGGGTCGAGCTGCGCGACGCCCGGTTCCGGTACGCGGGTGCCGACACCGAGGCGCTGCGGGGCGTCTCGCTGGCGATCGAGCCGGGGGAGACCGTCGCGCTGGTCGGCGAGACCGGGGCGGGCAAGTCGACCGTGCTCAAGCTGCTCGCCCGGTTCTACGACGTCACCGGCGGGGCGGTGCTGATCGACGGCGTCGACGTGCGCAAATACCGGCTGGCCGACTATCGCGGCCGGCTCGGCGTCGTCCCGCAGGAGCCGCACCTGTTCACCGGCGATGTCGCATCGAACATCAGCTACGGGCGCCCGGAGAGCCCGCCGGCCGTGGTCGAGGGCGCGGCCCGGGCGGTCGGCGCGATCGGGATGGTCGGGTCGATCCAGGGCGGGTTCCGGCACCCGGTGTCCGAGCGCGGCGGCGGTCTGTCGGCCGGGCAGCGGCAGCTCGTCTCGCTGGCCCGGGCCGAGGTCGTCGACCCCGACCTGCTGCTGCTCGACGAGGCGACCGCGGCGCTCGACCCGGCCAGCGAGGCCGTGGTGCTGGCGGCCGGAGACGCGCTGTCCCGTCGCCGGACGACGGTCGTCATCGCACACCGGCTGGCCACCGCGGCCCGGGCCGACCGCATCATCGTGATGGAGAACGGCGAGATCGCCGAACAGGGCACGCACGCCGACCTGGTCGCGGCCGACGGGGTCTACGCGCGGCTGTGGGCCGAAGACGGCGCGGCGGCGCTCGAAGCCGAGTTGTTCGAGCGGGGCGAGGTCGACCCGGTGGGTTAGAAGCCGGACGTCCGGGGATGCGACGATCGGGGCGACTAGACGATCGCGCGATCAACAGGGGTTTTGTGCTCAGCGGTACGGAAGTGACAGGCGGGAAGATCCTGCTGCCGATGCTGGAGCGCCTGGTGGCGCTGCCCACGGTGTCCGGCAACCTCTCCGCCTCGGAGGAGGGACTCGACGTCATCGGCGAGTTCCTCGCCGAGCGCGGAATGCACGTCCGCCGGTTCGATCAGGACGGCTTCGGCGCGCTGGTGGCGACCGTGCGTCCGACGCTCACCCCGGCGGTCATGCTCACCGCCCATTTGGACGTCGTCCCCGGCCCCGAGCACCTGTTCACGTTGAAGCGCGACGGTGACCGGGTCATCGGCCGGGGCGTGTTCGACATGAAGGGCGCGATCGCCGCCTACCTGGCGCTGATCGACGAGCTCGGGCCCGAGCTCCCCGGCTACGACCTCGGCGTCATGATCACGACCGACGAGGAGACCCGCGACCTCGGCGTCAAGATGCTGCTCGAGGGCGACGGGTACCGGCCGCGGGTCGCGGTACTGCCCGACGGCGGCGACAACTGGCAGCTCGAAGAGGTCGCGAAGGGCGCCTGGCGGGTGCGGGTGAGCACGTACGGGGTCGCGGTGCACGGCTCGCGGCCCTGGTCGGGGGAGAGCGCCTCACTCAAGCTGCTCGACCTGCTGGCCGACATCCGGGCCCGTTTCCCGGTCGAGGAACCGCACGTCGACACGCTCAACGTCAGCTTCCTGCGGGCTGGCACCGCGCCGAACCAGCTGCCCGACCAGGCCGAGGCCGTGCTCGACGTCCGGGTGATGGGCCCCGACGAGTTGGCCGCGGTCGAGCGGGACGTCGCCGAGATCTGCCGCAGGCACGGCGCCGACCTCGAGCTGCTCGTGCTGTTCCCGCCGGTCAAGCACGACCTGAGCGACCCGCTGCTGACCGAGTTCGCGCGCAGCATCGAGAAGGTCGTCGGGACGAGCTGTGGCGGGTGCCTCTCGTTCGGTTCCAGCGACGCCGCCCAGTACGCGGCGGTCGGGGTCCCGTGCGCGGTGACGCGTCCCCGCGGTGGTGGCCACCACGGGGACGACGAGTGGGTCGACGTGGATTCGCTGGCCCTGCTCGTCCCGGTGCTGCGGGACTACCTAGAGAAGGTCGCCCGCCGCCCGCAGGAATAGGTCGTTCTCGGCCGGCGTCCCGATCGTGACGCGGACGCCGTCGCCGGCGAACGGGCGGACGATCACCCCGCGCTTCTCGCACCCGGCCGCGAACTCGGCCGCGTCGTCGCCCAGCGGGAGCCAGAGGAAGTTCGCCTGGGTGTCGGGGACGTCGGTTCGCAGCTCGCGCACCGCGTTCACGACCCGGGTGCGCTCGTCGACGACCAGGTCGACCCGGCGGTTCATCTCGTCCTCGGCGTCCAGCGCGGCGAGGGCGGCGGCCTGGGCGACGTGGTTGACCGAGAACGGCGTCACGACCTTGCGGATCGCGTCGGCCACCGACGGGTCGGCGGCCAGCCAGCCGACCCGGATGCCGGCCAGGCCCCAGGCCTTGGAGAGCGTCCGGAGCACGACGACGTTCGGCCGGCCCTTCGCCGCGGCCAGCCCGTCCGGCACCTCCGGGTCGCGGACGAACTCGCGGTAGGCCTCGTCGATCACGACCAGCACGTCCGGGCCGACCCGGTCGAGGAACCGCTCGAGATCGTCGGCGTGCACGGCGGTGCCGGTCGGGTTGTTCGGCGTGCAGACGAACGCGACCTTGGTGCGCTCGGTGACCGCGTCGGCCATCGCGTCCAGGTCGTGGGCGTGCGCGCCGGTGTTCGGCACCTGGACGCTGGTCGCGCCGCAGGACGTCGTGATGATCGGGTAGGCCTCGAACGAGCGCCAGGAGTACACGACCTCGTCGCCGGGCAGCACTGCCGCTCGGACGATGTGCTCGGCCAGCGCGACCGACCCGCAGCCGGACACGATCCGGTCGGGAGCGACGTCGTAACGCTCGCCGAGCCGGTTCCGCAGCGCGACGACGGCCGGGTCAGGGTAGCGGTGGGTGTTCGACACCGCGTCCGCGACCGCTTCGACGACGCCCGGCAGCGGGCCGTAGGGAACCTCGTTGCTGGCGAGCTTCACCGCCTCGGCGACGCCGGACTCGCGGGCCACGTCGCTGGGGTTCTTGCCGGCGACGTAGCGCGGGATCGTGTCCAGGTCGGGACGAGTGAGCGGCATCGCTTACTCCTTGTCGGTCGGCTGCGAGGGGGCGATCGGCACGGCGCTCGACCGGACGACGATCGACGTCACGGCCTTGTCGTGCAGGCACTGCCGTCCGGGGCGGTCCCACGTGCACCAGAGCAGGTCGGCGAGCTGCAGGGGGACGCCGCAGGGGAAGCTCGTCGCCGGGCTCGGCAAGGCCAGGATCAGCCAGCGGCGGATCGACTGCCCGAACGTGAGCGTCTGGTCGTCGACGACCCGGACCACGCGGATGCCGACCAGGCGTTTGCCGAGCGTCTGGCCGCTGTTCGCGGTGGCCGGGACCTCGTAGGCGAACCAGAGGCCGATCGTGAGGAGGATGATGATCCAGTTCAGGCGGGTCGCTTCGGAGGAGAGGGCCTCCTTGCCGAGCAGGACGTCGTTGACGACCGGGGCGACTTCCTGGGCGAACTGGTAGTAGAAGTAGCCGTTGACGACGATGCAGAGCAGGAACACCGCGAAGAGGTCGATGAGGCGGGCCACGACCCGGAGGCCCAGCGGGGCCAGTTTGGTCGTGTCGAGGGGCATCGTGGCGGTGGAGCCGGGGACGCGGATGTGTCCCGGTGGCACCGGCGGGAGCATCTGCGGGCCTTGCCCGCCCGGGCCGCCCGGTCCGCCGGACCCGGGCCGGCCGGGGCCGGGCTGGCCCCAGCGCCGCCCCGGCAGACTGGGCCGTCCCGGCGCATCCGGCCCGCCAGGCGCGCCTGGGCCGCCGGGAGCCCCCGGGGCGCCAGGAGCTCCAGCGTCGGGCCATCCCGGGCCGCCGGAATAGCCGGGCGCCTGAGGCGCACCGCCCACGCCAGGCGCACCGCCGGTCCCGGGCGCGCCGCCCACGCCAGGCGCACCGCCGGCGCCGGGTGCACCGCCCACGCCAGGCGCACCGCCGGTCCCGGACGCGCCACCCGTGCCGGGGCCGCCCGGGCCGGGGGGCGTCCAGTTCGGGGTCCAGCCCGCGGCGGCCGGCGACGGAGCGGCGGCGGGTTCGGCGGGCGGGGGGCCCGGCGGGGGCACGGCACCGACCGGCAGCGGGGCGCCGAGCCACTGCTCGCCGTCCCAATAACGCTGCGTGTCCGGATCCGCCGGGTCGGGATACCAACCGGGGATCGGGGTCACCGGATCACCTCACACCTACTCTGCCGATTCGTTGCGCGTCTGGATGCCATCCTGCCGTACGGCCGGAACAGGCAGCCCACCCGCACAACGCAGAGCCGCCGCTCCGCGTGCCTGCGGGGGTCGTGGCACACGGAACGGCGGCGTCGTGGCTCGGGGGCCGCGGGGGGTGGCCGCGCCGAGCCGACCGGCCAGGACCACGGGGGGAGGTCCGAGCCGGAGCTAGATGCGAGAGTCGCCCGTGGGGGTCCGCTCACCTGCGGTGCGGGGGGTCCGTAGGTGCGGGGGCGACCCTCGCAACAGCGACATCGGCCCGCCCCGCCCCACCCACAGACAAATCAGACGCTGCCACCGCCCTGCACCACATCAGCACCCGCACCGAGCGCCTCCAGCGCCCCGACGAAGCACTCCATCGGCGGCGTCACCAGCCCCGCACCGACCTGCCCGACCCCGGCGACCCGGCCCGCCATACCGGTGTTGATCTGCGGCAACACCCCGGACCGCACGACCTTCGTGACGTCGATCCCGGTCGCCGCGCCCCGGAAATCGAGGATCGGCAGCCCGTAGGCCGGGTTCTCCCCGGTCGTGATCCCGTACATCTCCCGACTGGTCTTCAGCGCGTCCGCGACCGTCCCCCCGACGAACCGGACGATCGCCGGCGCGCTCGCCATCGCGAACCCCCCGATGCCCGCGGTCTCGGTGATCGCCGAGTCCCCGATGTCGGGGTTGGCGTCGTCCGGCCCGTACGAGCCGAGGAACAACCCCCGCGGAGTCAGCGCCGGCCCGGTGAACCACTGCTCCCCGGTGCCCGACACCTGGATCCCGAAATCCGTCCCGTTCCGGGCCATCGTCGTCACGACCGTCGACCCGGGGATCCCGGCGGCGGCCGCGGTCTGCAGCTTGCAGGCCGGCATGACCAGGTTCAGGAAGAAGTGGTCGTTACCGCCCACGAACCGGGCCACCGAGGCCACCTCCGACGAGGCCACCCCGGCGTCGATCATCGCCGGGAGCAGGTCCCGGAGCAGCATGAGCGTCCCGGCCCGGTTCCGGTTGTGACCCTCGTCGCCCATCTGGACCATCTGCGCGATGATCCCCTTGATGTCGACCGGACCGTGCTGGCGCACCGCGGCCTGCAGCGACGGCCCGAGCACGGCCGACATCCAGCGCAGCCGCTCGATCACCTCGGGCCCGTACGCGCCGTAGCGCAGCACCTTGCCCAGGCCCTCGTTGAGCGAGCACCACGACGTGCGGTCGTGGGCCTCGTCCCGCAGGACGAACACCCACATCGACGGCGACACCACCCCGGCCATCGGCCCGACCCCGCCGTCGGAGTGGCACGGCGCCCATTCGACGCCCCCGCCCGCGAGCAGTCGTTCGGCCGATTCGACGTCGGACGCGAGCCCTTCGAACAGGGCCGCGCCGATCAGAGCGCCCCGGAGAGGCCCGGAGGCCCGCTCCCAGGTGATCGGTGGTCCCGCGTGCCGGAACTGACCCGCGGTCAGACCCACCACTTCCGACGCCGGGCGGACGTCCACCAGCGATGCACCGGCGGCCAGCATCCGCTCGAGCGCGGTGGCGTTGGCCGCGAGCCGGCGCGGATCGGCCATCACTCGGGCCAGCGCGTCGGCCGAGCCCACCGGCGGCTGCCAGGCGACCTGCGACACCGGGGCGGCCTGGGCGGTGAGCGCCTCGGCGAAGAGCTCGGCCCCGGCGGTGACGACCGTCGGTTCTCCGGACAGCAAGCTGGTCATTCCGTCACCTCGTCGGGCTTCAGGATCGCGACGGCCTCGCGGGCCGCCTCGGCGTTGGACGAGAACACCCGAGCGCCCACGCCTTGGAGCTCGGTTGCCTGGCGTGAGGCCCCCTGCGGATCGCCGGCGCTGCCGACCAGCGCGATCACCACGTCGAACGGGCGATCCGCCGCCCCCAACGCCGCGGCGATCGCGGGCGCCAGCTCGGACGCCGGGTCGGGGTGCGCGCCGTGGCCGAGAACGACGTCCATCAGCACGACCCGGGTATCCGGATCAGCGGCCTCCGACGCCAGCCGGGCCAGCCGCAGTGTCCCGTCGATCATCGGGTGCGGACGCCCGGCGGTCAGCGCGTCGTCGCCGAAGTCGAGCATCGCGTGCCCGTCGGCCTTCAGGTCGGCGCCGATCGTCCAGGCCGGGTCCAGCGGGATGTTCGACACGATCGGCCCGAGCGCGGCCGACGCGATCACCATCGCCTCGTCGCAGAGAGTTCCGCCGCTGTAGATCCCGCGCAGGTTGCCGGTGCCGAACGAGAACGGCGCGACCAGGTCCGGCCCTTCGTCCGACGGCAGCCAGCGGGGCCACGGCGACGGCGCCGTCTTCCCGAGAACGCCCAGGACCTCGGTCACGACCGCGGTCAGGTCCGGCCGGCCGCCGCCGAGCAGCCCGAACACCACCGGCTTGGAGAGCCCGGCGGCGTGCTCGCGCACCGCGTCGGCCACCGCGGGCGCCGGGGGCTTCGAGATGACCAGGATCACCTCGGTCGCCGGGTCGGCGCCCAGCGCGTCGAGCGCGGCCAGCGTCGAGCGGCCCGCGACCGCGGCCGACAGGTCGCGCCCGCCGACGCCGAGGCAGTGCGAGATACCGACGCCGGCCGCGTCGAGCAGCGTGAGTACCTGCTGGGCACCGGTGCCGGACGCGGCGACGATCCCGACCGGGCCCGGCCGCACGACGTTCGCGAAGCCCAGGCCGAGGCCGCCGACGACCGCGGTACCGCAGTCCGGGCCCATCACCAGCAGGCCGCGCTCGGCCGCCCGGTCCTTGAGCGCGATCTCCTGCTCGACCGGCACGTTGTCGCTGAACACGAGCACGTTCGCGCCCGCGTCGAGGGCGTCCATCGCGTCGGCGAACGCGTAACGGCCCGGGGTCGAGATCAGCGCCAGGTTCGCGTCGGCGGCCCGCACGGCGGCGCCGACCGTGCGCGGAGGTGGCAGCGTGCTGTCGCCGGTGGCCGGCGGCGCCTTCGCGGCCAGGGCCGACTCGAGCGCGGCGACGGCCGCGTCCCGGGTCGGCTCGTCCGCCGTCGCGATCGCGACGACCATGTCGCCGGCCGTCGCGTCGGCCGGCGGCTCGAACCCCATGCCCGCGATCAGCTCGAGGTTCAGCTCGGTGCCCATCGCGACCATCGCGCCGGTCACCCCGGGTAGGCCGCTGACGGCCTGACTCACCTGCAGGAGCTGCACCGAGTCGCGGTAGGTCCCGCGCCTGACTTCAACGTGACGCACTTGCCCTCCCTTCCGTCAGAACTTCCAAGCCCATGCGGACGCCGTGTAGCAGGCCTTTTCCCGAGGTATGCCCGATCGCGAGCAGGGCGTCGATGGCGGGATCGAGGCGGTCGGCCGGGTCGGTGAGGACGGCGGCCAGTTCGGGGATGCATTCGCCCTGGGTGGCGTGGCGCAGGAGGAGGGCGGAGACCGGGGTGGTCGCCGTCTCCGGGTGGGCTGCCAGCTCCCGGGTGACCATCGAGCCCAGTACCTCGCCGTGCGGGTGGGCGGCGGCGACCAGGGTGACCAGGGCGCCGGCGAGGATGTCGTCGCCCAGTGGGGTCAGCCCGTCACCCCGACCGAGCAGTGTTCCCACGTTCAACTCGGTTGCGCCGATGCCCACGGGCCGAATTGCTCGCTGCCGGGCGTAGGGATCGTCGTGGAGGACGGGGCGGGAGGGCTGCCACCAGCGGGTGACCGCGACCGTCAGTCCCGGCAGGTGGACCTGCCCGTCGCCGACCTCGGCGGTGCTCCCGACGGTCGCGGACGGGACCGGGACGCCGGGGCCCAGGACCAGCGCGCACGGGACGCGGACGGCCTCGGCCGACGTGACGCAG
Organism: Cryptosporangium phraense; assembly: GCF_006912135.1. Taxonomy (NCBI): domain Bacteria; kingdom Bacillati; phylum Actinomycetota; class Actinomycetes; order Cryptosporangiales; family Cryptosporangiaceae; genus Cryptosporangium; species Cryptosporangium phraense. Next base: position 30,009 of record NZ_VIRS01000048.1, read on the forward strand.
AACGGGCCGACGTAGAGCGCGGCCGAGAGCGAGGCGATGACCGGCAGGGGCTGCACCGGACCGGTCAGAATCGGGGCAACCGAGACGGACGCGGCGCACGGCAGCGTCGTGTGCACGTCCATCCCACCCCCTTTCACCGAGCAGACCGTAAATCCGCGTCTACGGTGGTCGGCATGGGAAGAATTGCCAAGGATGGCCGGGTACCTTCGGCCAATTTGACGGCATCTCCGGTCGGGTTGCCAGTGCGTGACGTGCTCGAGGCGAGCTCGTTGACCGGGGCCCGCGTGCTGGCCGGCGACACCGGGCTGGACCGGGTGGTGCAGCGGCTGAACGTGATGGAGGTGCCCGACATTCTTCCCTGGGTGAAGCCGCACGAGCTGCTGCTCACGACCGGGTATCCGCTGCGTCACTATCCCTCTTCGCTCGTTGATCTCGTGCGGGATCTGGACGAGCGGGGGCTGGCCGCGCTGGCCGTGAAGCCGCACCGGTACCTGGACGGGCTGCCGGCCGACGTGCTGGCCGAGGCCGACCGCCGGGGTTTTCCGATCATCGAGGTCACGGCCGAGATCGGGTTCGACGACATCCTCAACGACGTGCTGAGCGCGCTGCTGCACCGGCAGGCCTCGGTGCTGGCCCGCTCGGACGAGGTGCACCGCGCGCTGGTCGGCGTCGTTCTGGAGGGCGGGGACCTGTCCGACCTGGCCGCCGAGCTGACCCGGATCTTCGGCGGACCGGTCGTCGTGACGACGCCCGACGGGCGGGTCATCGCCGGCGCGGACGCGCTCCCCGACCTGCAGAGCACCGGCTGCTTCGACCCGACCGGGCGCTTCCGGGTGGACGAGGAACCGACCGGCGTCCGTCCGCATTCGGGTGGCTTCCACACGACGGTTCCGGTGGTCGCCGGGCGGATCGACCACGGGCGGATCGTCGCGTTCTCGGCTTCGCCGCTGGACGCCGCCGACGTGTACTCGCTGGAGCGGGCGGCGACGGTGGCCGCGCTCGCGGTCACCAAGCAGCTGGCGATCGACGCGGTCGAGGGCAAGTACCGGGCCGACTTCCTACGTGACCTGCTGACCGGACGGGTCGAGGACGTGCCGACCGCGGTCGCGCACGCCCGGACGCTGGGCTGGGACGTCGAGCGGCCGCTGGTCGCGGTGGTCGCCGAGCTGGACCCGGCGCACGAGACCGGGACGGTGCCCGAACTCCGGCCGGTGCAGGAGCGGTTCGCGACGGCCTGGCAGTCGGTGGTGCGCTGGCGGGACGCTCGGGCGCCGGTCGTGAACTTCAACCAGGAGGTCGTGGTTCTGCTCGGGTTGCCCGGCCCTCATGCGTCGGCGGACATGATCGAACGGGCGGTCAACGACCTGGTACGGCAGGTCGTCGGCGACGGCGGGGGCGGGCGGCGGTCGTTCTCGCTCGGGATCTCCCGGCCCGCGCTGACGGCCCAGGAGCTGCCCCGGGCCTACGAGCAGGCCCGCAAGGCGGTGCGGATCGGGCGGCGGCTGCACGGCGACGGGGCCCGGGCCAGCTTCGATCGGCTGGGGGTGCATCGGCTGCTGTCGTTGATCCCGGACACGTCGGAGCTGCGGGGGTTCGTCGAAGAGGTGCTGGGGGAGCTGGCGGCGGACACTCCGGAGAACGCGGATCTGCGCCGGACGCTGGCCGTGCTGCTGGAGACGAACTGCACGGTGGCGGAGGCGGCGCGGCGGCTGCATTTCCACTACAACACGCTGCGGTACCGGATCACGAAGCTGGAGAAGCTGGTCGGCCCGTTCACCGACGACGCGGCGCTGAGGTTGGACCTGGCGCTGGCGCTGCGGGTGCTGGAGATCCGAGGTCTGTAGGAGACGTCCCTCGTCCCGGGACATCCCGTCCCAGCTCGGTTCCGTTGTGGGCCGGGTGGCCTACCTGCACTTCACCAACGGCACCACGCGGTGCCTCGGCACCAACAGTTTTCTGTGGGCGCAGCAGTACGGAACGGTGGACAAGATCCGGATTTCGTCGGCTTCGACCTGCTGAGCGGGTGAATTGACGAGCGTGCCTCTCGGTCTTTGTGGCCGAGGGGCGCGTTTTTCGTCTCAGTATCCTATTAGGTCCGGGTTGATCACATAGGAAAGAATCTCCTTGCTTCGAGGCGGGGAGTGCACATGGGATCAGTCGCGGAAGCGGCCGAAGTAGCGGTTTATCTACGAGGGCTGAAGGCTCGGTCGAACCTGAGTTACAAGGCGCTGGCGCGCCGGGCCGGAGTGGGGAGCTCGACGCTCCATCGGTATTGCTCGGGGGAACAGTTCCCGGCGGATTTCCGGGTCGTGCAGGCGTTTGCGACGGCTTGCGGAGCGACGGCGGAGGAGGTCGGTCGGCTGCAGCAGGTCTGGGCCACGGACCCGCGGAACCCGGCGTTGGCCGCGGTAGTGTTTCCCGGCTCTGGTGAGGTGGGGGGAGCGGTCCCGTCGTTCGGCGCGTCCGCCGGGCTGCCGATCGCTTCCGCGGAGGCCGGGGTCGGCGACTCGACGGCTGGGCCGGGCCGGCCTGCCGCGCCGTTGTCCCCTGAGGCGCTCGCGATGCCGGTCGGGGAAGAGACCCCCGCCGCGAGGAACGCGATGGCGGCCTCAGCCGCGCCGATTGCCGCTACGGGGGCCGCGACCGGTGCGCCCGCCGCGACCGCTCCACCTGCCGGCGTGGTGAGGCCTGCCGGGGTGGGGACCGCTGGGGTGGTGGCGCCTGCCGCGATCGCAACGACGGCTGAGGAGGCGGCGGTGGCTGCCGCATTCGCCGGGACTGCCGTACCTGCTGGGACGGGCACGTTCGCTGCGGCCGCCCCGCCTGCGGGATGGGGTGGACCTGCGGGGACGGTCGCGCCCGGTGCAACCGTTAGGCCCGCCGGGACCGCCGCGCCTGCCGGAATGGCCGCCGAAGCGCCACCCGCCGTACAGGCAACACCCGCCGCGCCGGCCACGTCGGCGGCGGCAGGGCCTCGGGAAGGGGACGGATCGGTCGGGGCCGAAGAAGCCGGGGAACTGGTCGGAACCGGGTGGGTCGGCAGCGCGCGGCGATGGGTGTGGGTGTTAGCGGCGGCCGTCGTCGTCGCGGTGCTGGCAGCAGCCACCTACCTCGTCCGCACCACCAACGAACCCGACCGCGCGGCCGCGCCCCGAGACACCGGCCTCCTCTTCTCCCAAGCCTGCCAAGGCCCGATCAGCATGGGCCAGCACGACAGCTGCGTCGAAGAGGTCCAGCGACTGCTCGCCAAGACCGGCACCAAGATCGGCATCGACGCCGACTTCGGGCCGGAGACGCTCCGCCGGGTCACGGCGTTCCAGGTCCTCGCCGGGCTCCCGGTCAAGGGCGTCGTCGACGACGACACCAAGCGCGCGCTCTATCAGGGCGGCGTCTCGATGCGCAGCTGGACCCCGGCCCAGGTCGAGAAACACATCCGCGAAGTCTTCCCCGAAGAGCCCGACCGCGCGGTCGCGATCGCGAAATGCCAGTCCACCCTCGACCCGTTCTGGGTGCTCCCGAACGTCGACACGAGCCGCAACTGGGGCATCTTCCAGATCTCCGACCGCCGGCTCCGAGAACTCGACGGCACCCCGCGCCGCGCCTTCGATCCCGACTGGAACATCTGGGCCGCCCGCGAACTCTGGCGAATGCACCACGGCTTCCGGGACGACTGGCCGTACTGCGACCAATCCTTCCCCCGCCCTCCGGCCCCGAAAGCGACGAGCTAAGACTCCACCACCACGACCGGCTCGTGCCGTACCGGAAAATTCACCGACGACGCGATGAAACACCGCTCACTGGCGTCCGCATGAAGGCGAGTCGCGAGGTCGACGTTCCCACCTCGGGCCACCGTCACCCGGGGGTGCAGCACGACCTCGGTGAACCGTCCGCCCCCGCCGGGGGTCTGCGTCATCGCTCCGGTCGGAGCGTCCGAATAAGCAGTGACGACGACCCCCGCTTCGACGCAGACGTGCAGGTAGGACATGAGGTGGCAGCCCGACAGGGCGGCCACCAGTAGGAGCTCGGGGTTCCACCGGTCGGTCTCCCCGCGGAACGCGGGGTCGGCCGACCCCAGGAGCGCGGGACGACCGGGGGCGGTCACCTCGTGCGACCGGCCGTACGCCCGGTAGGCGCTGGTCCCGGTGCCCTGGTTTCCCGTCCAGACCAGCGCGAGTTCGTAATTGTGGACCGCAACCACCTGCTGCTCGTCTCCTCGAAATGTCAAGTATCGGCGGGAATCCGCCGCCGGTCCTCGGTCGCCGGGCGCTTCGCCCGGGTCAGTCCGACGCCGACCAGTACGACGGCCGTGCCGACGACCGTGCCCGCCGTGATGTGTTCGTCCAGCACCAGCCAGCCCAGCACCGCGGCGACCACGGGCAACAAGTACAGCACCACCGACGCCGCCTGCCCCACCTCGGCGATCTGCCGGATGTTCAGCACCGTGGCCAAACCGGTGCAGAACGCCCCGAGCGTGATCGTCGCCAGGACGACCGCGGGCGTGAGCCGGACGCCGTCCAGCGAGTGCGCGCCGGTCACCGGCAACGTCAGCAGCGCCAGCACGGTTCCCGCGACCAGCTGCCCGGCCGCCAGCGCGACCGGTGGCCGGTCGATCTTCGACATGTACCGGTCGATGTAGACGTAACTCGCGCCGTAGCTCGCGGCGGCCAGCAGCCCGAGCATCGTCGGCACCGCGGGTAGTCCCTCACCCGGCGGCCAGGTGCCGATCACCAGCAGCGTGCCGACCAGGCCGGCCAGCAGCCCGGCGACGTAGCGTCCGCGAATCCGCCCGGTCGCCCCGGTGCAGATGCCGATGGCCAGCGTCCAGAGCGGAGTGGTCGCGTTCAGCATGCCGCCGACGTGCGAGTCGATCGACCGGACCGCGTACGCGAACAGCAGCAGCGGGATCACGTTGCCGATCGCCGCGACGACGGCCAGGTGCGTCCAGACGCGCGGTTCGGCGGGGATCCGGATGCCGCGCAAGCGGCAGAAACCCAGCAGCAGAGCCGATCCGAGGGCGAGCCGGACCACGGTGAGGACGCCCGGCGGGAGTCCCTTCAGAGCGACGGCGGCCCAGAGAAAACTCGACCCCCACAGCCCTGCCAGCACCACCAGCCGGACGAGAGGCGCACGTCCGGTAATCCCCATAGTGTTACGAACGGTAAGTGCCAGCAGAGGTTCAGCTGATACCGCTGTGACTCGGCTCGAATCCGCGGTGCGTCGCTCACGCAGGTGTCGGTCAGGTTGCGGTTCCGTCACGCGGGCGACATTTACTGACGGATCGACCAGGCCCTCGGCAGCTCTCGCCAACGGAGTGCCGCCGAGTCGGTGCTGTCTTGACCATGAGACGCAGGTCACCCGGGCCGGATATTCGTCGTCATCCTGAGGGTGGCACCGGACCGCCCTCTTCGCGGGGCAGGGAAAAGGGGTCGCCATGTTTGGCTGGACTGTCGTACACGGAGGCAAGGCGCCACCGCCGGGCGAGGTAGTTCGGCCGGACGAGCGGCTGTCCTGGCCGCGGACGATCGGCCTCGGCGCCCAGCACGTCGTCGCGATGTTCGGGGCGACGTTCGTCTTCCCGCTGATCATGGGCCTGAACCCGCAGCTCGCGATCATGATGAGCGGTATCGCGACGATCATCTTCCTGTTGATCGTGAGCGGTCGCGTGCCTTCGTACTTGGGGACGTCGGCGTCGTTCGTCGGTGGGGTCGCGGCGATCCGGGCTCAGGGCGGTGACTCGGCCGAGGTCACCGGGGCGATCCTGGTCGCCGGCGTGGTGCTGGCGCTGGTCGGCGTGCTGATCCACTTCGTCGGCTCGCGGGCGATCTACACGGTCTTACCGCCGGTCGTCACCGGCGCGGTCGTGATGCTGATCGGCTTCAACCTGGCCCCGGTCGTGGCCGGCACGTACTGGCCGCAGGATCAGTGGATCGCGCTGCTCACGATGCTGTTCGTCATCGTGGTGGCGGTCGGGGTTCGCGGGTTCCTGGGCCGCATCGCGATCTTCCTCGCGCTGGTGTTCGGGTACGTCCTGTCGTGGATCTTCGACCGGATCTTCGGCCAGATCACCTCGTACAGTGCGGCCGCCGCCAAGGAGACCACCCACTTCCGGGTCGACTGGTCCGGGGTGAAAGCCGCGGATTGGCTCGGCTTCCCGCCACACACCGAAGGCGACGTCGTCGGCTGGCACGCGCCGAGTTTCTCGGTCGCGGCGATCCTGCTCGTGCTCCCGGCCGTGATCGCGCTGATCGCGGAGAACGCCGGTCACGTGAAGGCCGTCGCCGAGATGACCGGCGACGACCTCGACCCGGTGATGGGCCGCGCGATCGCCGCCGACGGTGTCGGCACCGTGATCGCGTCCGCGGTCGGTGGCTCGCCGACCACGACGTACGCCGAGAACATCGGCGTCATGGCGGCCACCCGCGTCTACTCGACGGCCGCCTACTACGTGGCCGCGATCGTCGCGATCCTGTTCGGGTTCTCGCCGAAGTTCGGCGCGGTCGTCTCGGCGACCCCGGGCGGTGTGCTGGGCGGCATCACGGTCGTGCTCTACGGCATGATCGGCCTGCTCGGCGCGAAGATCTGGCGGGAGAACCGGGTCGACTTCTCGAACCCGATCAACCTGGTTCCGGCGGCCGCGGGCATCATCATCGGCATCGGCGGCGTCAGCCTGGTCTTCACCGACGACTTCTCGCTGTCCGGCATCGCGCTCGGCACGATCGTCACCGTGCTCGGCTTCCACTTGGCCAAGGCGATCGCCCCGCCGCACCTGAAGGAGCTGTGGGCCGCGGAGCGGACCGCGCCCGACGCGACCTCGGCGGCCGCGGAGACCGCGGCCGGGAAGGACGCGGGCGGAGCGGTGCTCGTCGTCGACGAGCCCGGCGCCTATAAGGAGCCGTAAGAGTCGAGGCCCCTTTGCGAAGGCTCGGCCTTCGCAAAGGGGCGCCCGCAACCGCATTGAGGGACTATCGCGGCATGAAACCATCGGCCTTCGAGTACAACCGGCCGGAAACGCTGACCGAGGCGCTCGACGTCCTCGCCGAGCTCGGACCCGACGGAAAGGTGCTGGCCGGAGGCCAGAGCCTGGTCCCGCTGCTCAACATGCGCCTGGCGGCGCCGGCCCACCTGGTCGACGTCAACCGGCTCGCCGAGCTCTCCCGCGTCGAGGTGACTCCGGACGCGGTGACGGTCGGCGCGATCGCCCGCCACGCCGAGATCGAACACCATGCCGACGCTTCGCGGGCGCTGCCGCTGCTCCGCCAGGCGCTGACTCACGTGGCGCACCCGACGATCCGGAACCGGGGCACCACGGTCGGGAGCATCGTCCACGCCGACCCGGCCGGTGAGATGCCGTCGGTGCTGGTGCTGCTGGGTGGATCGGTGCAGCTGGCCTCGTCCTCGGGGAGTCGCACGGTCGCGGCGGAGGACTTCTTCCTGGCTCCGCTGGAGTCGGCGACCGAGGCCGGTGAGCTGGCCACCAGCGTCACGTTCCCGATCCCGGCCGGGCACACCGGCACCGCCTGGCTCGAAGTTTCGCGGCGGCACGGCGACTACGCGATGTGCGGGCTCGGTGCCCTGGTCACGCTGGACGAGGACCTGCGGGTCGCGTCCGCTCGGGCCACCTACGTGTCCATGGGCCCGACGCCGGTGAGCGTCGACTTCACGGGTTCTGTCGTAGGCCGTTCCTACGATTCGGCCGATTGGAGCGATGCTGCCCGGCTCGCCGTCGAGTCGGTCGAACCCGAGGAAGACATCCACGCGACCGCCGAGTACCGCCGCCACCTGGCCGGCGTGCTCACCGGGCGGGCGTTGAAGGCCGCCGCCGCGCACGCGGTGGCTCGGACGGAGGTACCGGCGTGAAGGTGACGCTGACGGTCAACGGTGTTCCCCGGACCGCGGACGTGGAGCCCCGGCGGTTGCTGGCCGACGCGCTGCGGCACGATCTCGGCCTCACCGGCACCCACCTGGGCTGCGAGCACGGCGTCTGCGGGTCCTGCACGGTCCTGGTCGACGGGCGGCCGATGCGGTCCTGCCTGATGTTCGCGGTCAGCGCCGAGGGCGCCGAGATCACGACCGTGGAGGGCTGCCGTTCGCCCGACGGCGGCCTCGGGCACGTCCAGCAGGCGTTCGTCGACTGTCACGGCCTCCAGTGCGGCTTCTGCACGCCGGGGTTCGTCACGACGATCACCGCGTACCTTCGCGAGAACCCGGACCCGACCGAGGAGGAGGCCCGGGAGGCGATCGGCGGCAACCTCTGCCGGTGCACCGGCTACCAGAACATCGTGAAGTCGGTCCTCCGGGCGGCCGAGCTGCAGCGGGGGGCGGTCTGATGGTGACCCGTGCGTTCGGCGTCCCGATGACCCGCCGGGAAGACCCCCGTCTGGTGTCCGGCAACGGTCGCTATCTGGACGATCTGGGAGAAGGCGCTCTCGCGGTGGCGTTCGTCCGCTCCCCGCACGCCCACGCCCGCATTCTCGACGTCGACGTCACCGAGGCGCTCGACGTCGAGGGCCTGGTCGCGATCTACACCTACGAGGACCTGGCCGACGACCCGAACCCGCGGGTGTCCGAGCCGCTCCCGCTGCTGATCCCGCACCCGGCCCTGCACGCACCCCGGGTCAACACCCCGCTGGCCAACGGGGTGGCCCGGCACGTCGGCGAGGCCGTCGTGATGGTGGTGGCGACCGACCGGTACATCGCCGAAGACGCGGCCGAGCGGATCGTCGTTGAGTACGAGACGCTGCCGGCCGTCGTCGGTATCCCGGCCGCTCGCGACGCGGTTCACCAGGTGCACGCCGACGTGCTCGACAACGTGTCGGCCCACCTGGTGCAGGAGGTGGGGGACGCCCCGGCGGCGATCGCGGCCGCCCCGCACACGCTCAGCCTCGACCTGGACATCGAGCGGTCGGCCTCGATGCCGATGGAGGGCAAGGGCGTCTACGCCCGCTGGGATTCCGACGACCGGTCGCTGCGCGTCTACACGTCGACGCAGGCCTCGACGTCGGTGCGGTTCGCGCTGGCCGCCAAGCTCGATCTGCCGGTCGACCGCATCGACGTGATCGCGCCCGACGTCGGCGGCGGGTTCGGCGTCAAGATCGTGCACCCGTGGCCGGAGGAGGTGCTGATCCCGTGGGCCGCGGTGAAGCTGAACCGCGAGGTCAAGTGGGTCGAAGACCGCCGCGAGCACTTCATCAGCTCGACGCACGAGCGCGGGCAGCTGCAGAAGGTGACGGTCGGGTTCGACGACGAGGGGCACGTGCTCGGGCTCGACGTCGAGTTCTGGCACGACAACGGCGCCTACACGCCGTACGGCATCATCGTCCCGATCGTGACGTCGACGCAGCTGCTCGGGCCGTACAAGCCGGGGGCGTACCGGGTCGAGTTCCGGTCGATGTACACGAACACCGTGACCGTGACGCCGTACCGCGGGGCCGGGCGTCCGCAGGGCGTGTTCGCGATGGAACGCACGATGGACGCGATCGCTGCGTATCTGGGGCTGGATCGCGCGCTCGTGCGGTCGCGGAACTTCATCCAGCCCGAGGACATGCCGTACGACCACCACCTGACGTTCCAGGACGGGCGGCCGCTGATCTACGACTCGGGTGATTACCCGACGTCGCTGGAGAAGATCAAGGCGCTGGTGGGGTGGGATTCGTTCGTGGCTCTTCGCGATTCCGCCCGGGCCGAGGGGCGGCGGGTCGGGATCGGGCTGGCCTGCTACGTCGAAGGCACCGGGCCGGGGCCGTACGAGGGCGCGTTCGTGCGGGTGGAGACCACCGGGAAGGTCGTCGTGGCGACCGGGCTCACGACCCAGGGCCAGGGGCACGAGACCGTGTTCGCGCAGATCGCGGCCGAGGAGCTCGGGGTACCGGTCGACGACGTCTCGGTGACCACCGGCGACACGCGGCGGTTCAAGTACGCGGTCGGCACGTTCGCGTCCCGGGCCGCGGTGATGAGCGGCAACGCGGTCGCGCTGACCGCCCGGAAGGTGCGGGCCAAGGCGCTGCGCATCGCCGGGGACGCGCTCGAGGTCGACCCCAAGGACCTCGAGATCGTCGACGGGATGGTGCAGGTCAAGGGCGTGCCCGACGGTGGGATCCCGCTGCGCACGGTCGCGGTGCTGTCGAACCCGCTGCGGTACGCGTTCGACGAGGAGGCGAAGCGGGCGACCCAGTTCGCCGGCACCGCCGACCTGAACAAGCCGCCGATCGACGAGGACGACGAACCGGGGCTGGAGGCGACCGACTACTACTCGCCGATCCGGTCGACGTTCGCCAGCGGCATGCACGCGGCCGTCGTCGAGACCGATCCGGAGACCGCGGAGATCAAGATCCTGCGCTACTGCGTCGTGCACGACTGCGGGACGCTGATCAACCCGCGGATCGTCGAGGGGCAGATCCACGGCGGGGTGGCGCAGGGCGTCGGCGGCGCGCTGTACGAGCGGATCGTCTACGACGAGAACGGGCAGCCGCAGAACGCGTCGTACATGGACTTCCTGATTCCGTACGCGTCCGAAGTGCCGACGATCGAGACCGACCACCTCGAGACGCCGTCCCCGCTCAATCCGCTCGGGGTGAAGGGGGCAGGCGAGGCCGGGGTCATCCCGTCGGCGGCGCTGTTCGCGTCGGCGATCTCCGACGCGGAGGGCTTCTTCATCACCCGGATGCCGATTTCTCCGTCCGAGTTGTGGGCGTTGCGCGAGTTGGAGGGAACCAAGAAGTGAAGGTCAACGGCAAGGCCACGCTGAACGCGCCGGTGGAGCGGGTGTACGCGGCGCTGAACGATCCGTCGGTGCTGGTGCGGACGATTCCCGGGTGTCAGCAGCTGGAGCAGGTCGGCGACGACGCGTACCGGATGACCGTGACCGCGGGGGTGGCGTCGATCAAGGGGTCGTACGTGGGGGACGTGCGGCTGACCGATCAGCAGGCGCCGACGTCGTTCGTGCTGCGGGCGAAGGGGGCGGGGGCGCCCGGGACGGTGTCGGCGGACGTGCTGGTGACGCTCGAGGACGGCTCGGACGGGACGACGTTGCTGTCGTACGCGGCGGACGCGGTAGTGGGGGGTGCGGTTGGCGGGGTCGGTCAGCGGGTGTTGTCCGGGGTCGCGAAGAAGATCGCCGGGGAGTTCTTCGCGGCGGTTGATTCGTTGCTGAACGCGGCCGAGTCGGCCGCCGCGGGCGGCGAGGGCGCGGTCGGCGGCGGCGCGGTCGGCGCGGGCGACCGAGGCGTGGGCGGCGGAGGGGCCGTGGGTGCGGGTTCCGGGGCCGCGGGTGGGTTGGCCGGCGGTGCGCCTGCCGGGGCGGCCGTGGGTTCGGGTGCGCCGGGTTCGTCCGCGGTGGCTGCGGGGGCGGGATCTGGCGGTACGGGATCGGGCGGTGCGGGCGCGGGGCCTCGGGTGTTCACGGCGCCGCCGAAGGCGGCGGCCGGGGGCGACATCATGGCTGGCGGCTTCTTCCAGGGCGCGATCTTCGGGGCCGGGATCGCGCTGATCGGCGTGGTGGTCGGTGGGCTCCTGGGGCGTCGCCGGAGTTGACGACTTATCGGGGTCTCCCGGCGCGTGAGAACCCCGACAACGCGTCAATTCGCGCGCGGAGGGGGCGGCATGGAGCTGGTGGTCACGGACGCGCGACTGCGTGACGGACGCGTCGTCGACCTCGCGGTCGAGGACGGCCGCGTGCAAATTGGTCCGCGCGGCACGCTCGTCGAGGCGAGCGCGGGGGCGCGCGTGCTCGCCGCGGAGGGGCGGCTGGTGACCGAGTCGGCCGTGGACAACCACCTGCACCTCGACAAGGTGCACACGCTCGACCGGGTCGGCGACGCGGCGCTCTCCGCCTACACCGACGACGGGATGGCCGGCGCGATGACGTCGATCGAGCTGGCCAGCGCGGTCAAGACCGGTTACCGGCGCGAGGACGCACTGCCGCACGTCCGGCGCGCGCTCACCGAGGCCGTCCGGCACGGCACGCTGCACCTGCAGGCGTTCGTGGACGTCGACACCGCGGCCGGCCTGGAGGGGTTCGCCGCCGTCGACACGGTCCGGCGCGAATTCGCCGGCGTCCTCGACGTCCGGATCGTGGCTTTTCCGCAGGATGGGGTGGTGCGCGATCCGGGCGCGGCCGAGCTCTGCGAGGAGGCGCTGCGCCTCGGAGCCGACGTAGTCGGCGGGATCCCCTGGATCGAGCACACCGACACGGACGCGCGGAAGCACGTCGAGTGGGCGTGTGCGCTCGCCGCCCGCGAGGGCAAGCGGGTCGCGATGCTCACCGACGACGCCGGCGATCCGGCGCTGCGCACGACCGAGATGCTGGCGACCGCGATGCTGGAGCACGGGCTGGTCGGGCGGGGAGTCGCGTGCCACGCGCGGGCCCTGGCGCTCTACCCGCGGCCGTCGCTGCTCCGGCTGGGCGGGCTCGCGGCGCGGGCGGGCCTCGGGTTCGTGAGCGATCCGCAGACCGGGCCGCTGCACCTGCCGGTGGGGCTGTTCCGCGAACTGGGGCTCCCGGTTGCGCTCGGACAGGACGACATCGAGGACGCGTACTACCCGTTCGGGCGCGCGAACCTCTGGGAGGTCGCGTTCCTGGCCGCGCACCTGCTGGAATTCCGCACCGCGCGGGCGCGACAGGATCTGCTCGACCTGGTCACGGTCGACGCGGCCCGCGTACTGGGCCTGGACGGACACCGACTCGCCGACGGCGCGCCCGCGAACTTCGTCGTGCACGACGCGGAACGAGTCGTCGACGTGCTGAGGCGCCACGGACCACCGCGCTGGGTGGTGGCGACGGGCGCCGTCGTAGCCGAGACCACGAGCGTCAGCTCGGTGTATCCGGGGCTACCGGCCCGCTGAGCGCCCCCGGCGCCGGCGTCGACGACCCACTCCGGAGGCGGTGGTGGGCCTGAATGTCGAGCCGGGCGTCGGCGGCGCCGATCGTGAGATCTCAAATGTCGCGCACCGGCGCGAGCAGGCCCCCGCGGATCGCTGCGCTCTCGGACCTGCCCGGCCGCACCGCTGAGGCCGCGCGATCACCGCCAGCTGCCGAAACGTCCGAATCAATAAACAGCTCAGCCACGACGGACCGAAACCCGATACTGTAACTCAGTAACAAATTTAACCGAGGGAGGCTTTCATGACCGTGCTCATCACCGGAGCAACCGGCCGAATCGGCGAACTCGTAGTCGACCACCTCACCAAAGCCGGCACCCCCACCCGCGCCCTGGTCCACCGCTCGACCCCAACCCCCCACTCCCTGGAAACCGTCACCGGCGACCTGACCGTCCCCGACTCCCTGAACCCCGCCCTCCACGACATCGACACCGTCTTCCTCGTCTGGACCGCCCCACCCCAGACAGTCCCCGCCGTGATCGACCGCATCGCCCACCACGCCCGCCGAATCGTGTTCCTCTCCTCCCCCCACCAGACCCCCCACCCCTTCTTCCAACAGCCCAACCCCACAGCCGCGCTCCACGCCGAGATCGAGCGCCGAATCGCCGACTCCACCCTCGAATCGACGATCCTCCGCCCGGGGATGTTCGCGTCCAACGCGTTCGCCTGGTGGGAGCCCGCGATCCGGTCCGGCCGGCCCGTCCGCTGGCCCTACGCCACCGCCGAGACCGCACCGGTCGCGGACCGGGACGTGGCCGCGGTCGCCGCGCGGGCCCTGCTCGGCGACGTGACCGGCGACTCCGTCCTGACCGGCCCGGAATCACTGACCCAGGCCGAGCAGGTGGCGATCATCGCCGAGGCGCTGGGCCGCGAGGTCACGTTCGAGGAGCTCTCGCCCGACGAATTCCGTCGCGAGACCGCCGGATCGTGGCCGGCGCCGGTCGTCGAAATGCTGCTCGCCGCCTGGGAAGCCACGCTCGGCCGGCCGGCCTTCCTCTCCTCCGGGGTGTCCGACGTGCTCGGCACGGCGCCGCGATCGTTCCGCCGGAGCATCGGGGAAACTGTGGAGCCATGAGCGGGCTGCGGGAGCGGAAGCGTCAGCGCACGCACGACACGATCTCGGCGACCGCGATCCGGTTGTTCCTGGAGCGCGGGTTCGACGCCGTGTCGGTGGCCGACGTCGCGGACGCGGCCGAGGTGTCGAAGCCGACCCTGTTCCGGTACTTCCCGACGAAAGAGGATCTGGTGCTGCACCGGATCGGTGATCACCTCGGAGAGCCGGCCCGGGTGGTGGCGGCGGCGGCCGGCGATCCGGTGGCGGCTCTGCACAAGCACTTTCTCGACGGATTGGCGCAGCGAGATCCGGTGACCGGCTTGAACGACGTCCCCGAAGTTCTGGCGTTTCACCGGCTGGTGTTCGAGACGCCGGCGCTGGCGGCCCGGCGGGCCGGTTTCATCGACGAGGACGAAGCGGCGCTGGCAAGCGCCCTGGAAGCGGCCACCGGCGAGCCGGAGTTGATGGCCAAGCTGGTCGCGGCGCAAGTGCTGGCCGTGCAGCGCGTGCTGGCCCGGGAGAACTGGCGCCGGATCATGACGGGCACGTCCGCCGACGAGCTGTACCCGGCCGCCGTCGACGCCGCCGACGCGGCCTTCGCCCTACTCCGCCCTGACACGGCGACGGCCCGGCGCGAGCGCGCCGGGCCGTCGAAATAGAAAGCTCAGCCCTCGATCGGGGTGAGGACGAACAGCGGGATCTTCCGGTCGGTCTTCTTCTGGTACTCGGCGTAGTCGGGCCAGACGGCGACCGACCGCTTCCACCAGGTCTCGTACTCGTCGCCCTCGACCTGACGGGCCTGGTAGTCCTTGTTCACCGCGCCGTCGCGCAGCTCGACGTGCGGGTTCTTCGTCAGGTTGTGGAACCAGACCGGGTGCTCCGGCGCCCCACCCTTCGACGCGACGACCGCGTACTCGCCCTCGTGCTCGACCCGCATCAGCGGCGTCTTGCGCAGCTTCCCGCTGCGGGCGCCGACCGAGGTCAGCAGGATGATCGGAACGCCGCGCAGCTCGTTGGCCTCGGCGCCGTTGCTCGCCTCGAACTTTTCGGCCTGCTTGCGCGCCCACTCGGACGTGCTCGGCTCGTATTCACCGGTCAGTGGCATGACTCTCCCAACTCCTGACCCGAAGTCCACTATTCCGGAGACTAGGCACGCGCCCGCGAGCTGAAACTCCGACCGTCGGAGATCGGGCGTCCCGAGCGATGGAGAGGTATGAGCAGCGACCCGGAGCGCAGCGTCGATCTGCTGGCGTTGTACGACCGCGCGCTCCCGGACGTCTACGGATACCTCCGCGCGCGGTGCGGCAGCACCGCGCTGGCCGAGGACCTCACCGGGGAGACCTTCCTCGCCGCGGTGGCCGCGGTCCGTCAGGGCCGCGACCCCACGGTTGCCTGGTTGATCACCGTCGCGCGGAACAAGCTCGTGGACCACTGGCGCCGCGAGGCGCGCGAGCAACGCTCGCTCCAGGTCGTGGAGCCCGCCGAGGACCCCTGGGACGTTCAGCTCGACGTTGTGCGAGCTCGCGACGTGCTGCAGCGGCTCGGTCCGCAGCACCGCCTCGCGCTCACCTTGCGATATGTCGACGATCTACCAGTGCCGGAAGTTGCCCGCCTGCTGGGGCGGACCAGGCACGCCACCGAGGCGCTGATCGTGCGGGCGAGAGCCGCGTTCCGCGCCGCGTACGAGGAGGGGAGCAGCGATGACTGATCCGCTGGACGCCCTTCGTCACCCGCCGTCGGCCGAGGCGCCGGATCCGATCTTCGCCGCGGCCCTGAGGTTGCGTCTGCAGCAGGCGCTGGAGAGGCCTGCACCGGTCGCGTTCGACGAACTCCGTCGCGTCACCGGGCGCTCCGACTACCTCGATCCGGACGAACTCACCGCGGACGAGCAGCAGCGACTGTCCGAGACCGCCGAGTTCCCGGTGGCCATCGGCCCGGATTCGCCGCGAGAGATCCGGCAGCCCATCGGACGACCAGCTTTCGACGACGATCTGGAGGCCCGGATGACGATTCCGATCCGCATCAACCAGCTGAGCCCGTACCTGGCGGTAGCCGACGGGCGCCGCGCGATCGACTTCTACGTCGCGGCGTTCGGTGCCACCCTCGGGGGCGACCCGATCTACATGGCGGGCGGCAAGCTGGGACACGCGACGCTGCTGATCGGCCCGGTTCGGGTCTTTCTGGCCGAGGAGTTCCCGGAGATGGGCCTGATCGCTCCGGGGCGAGCGGGCGGGGTGAGCGTGACGCTGCATCTGTCGCTGGCCAGCGCGGACGAAGTGGATGTGGCGGCGAGCCGAGCCGTAGAGGCCGGAGCGACGCTGGAACGCGCGGTCGCCGACGGCCCGTACGGCCGGGCGGGCGTGGTGGTAGACCCAGCCGGCCACCGCTGGTTCCTACTGTTCGAACCCCCGGCGTAACTCTGCTGTCTCCCGGCTCCGCGCCCACCCGGACGATCGCCAGCCGCGCAGACTGCGGCCACCGCGACGCCGTGACCTGCTCGCGGTAGATGCGGCCGCCCCGCAGCGGAGGCGCCGCCCCACGACGGAGGCGCCCCGCCCGCGGCGGAGGCGACGCGTTCGCGGCGGAGGCGTCGCGTTCGCGGCGGAGGCGTCGCGTTTGCGGCGGAGGCGTCGCGTTTGCGGCGGAGGCGTCGCGTTTGCGGCGGAGGCGCCCGCTAGCTGGCGGCGGAGGTGCCTGCCCGCGGCGGAGGTGCTGCCCCACGACGGAGGTGGGTCGCCCGCGCGGAGCCGGCTTGCCCGCGCAGGAGTGGGCGGGCCGCGATGAGGTGGCCTGCCTGCGGTGGGCGTGGCAGCACGTTGCGGGCGGCAGCCTGCACGGCGGGGACGGAGCGCCCGGTAGCGATGCGGCCGACACGGCCAAGACGGTCCGCCGCATGGGGTGGCCTGCCGCCGAAGGGGTGGCCCGTCGGCAGCGAGTGTCCGCCGGGGGCGAGGTGGCGCGCTGCGATGTAGCTGGCCTCGGGTGTCGGCGGTGGCCCGCTCGCGGAGGAGTTTGCCTGCGCTGCGGGCGGCCCACCACGGCCGAGACGGCCCCGCAAGCGATGAGATGACCGCCCGGCCGCGCAAGGGGCTCGGCCGCGCGGAGCCGGCTCGCCGGCGGAGACACCCCCACGGCGGAGACACCCCCACGGCGGAGACACCCCCACGGCGGAGACACCCCCACGGCGGAGACATCCCCCGGCGGAGACATCCCCCGGCAGAGGCGCCCCCCGCAGAGGCGGCCCCCCGCATAGACGGCCCCCTGCGACGGACACCTGCCCACGGCGAAGGCCCCCGCGCCCGAGGCGGCCGCCCGCACGGTCCCGTCCCAGCGCACCAGGTGGCTACCCGGGGCGGAGGCGCCCCACGCCCAGAAGCAACCCCCCGCACGGATGCGGCCCCACGCCCGGAGGTGCCCGCACGGCGGCGGCCCGGCCGTAGCGGGGGGCGAACCCCGCGTGGCGGCGGTCGCGGCGCGGCTGAGGCACGATGAAAGCGTGACCCTCACGCTCCCCGAGGCCGCCCTCGCCGACCTGGCAAGCCTCGTCCGCCGCGGTAACGTTGCCGTGCTCAGCGGCGCCGGCATCTCCACCGAGTCCGGAATCCCCGACTATCGCGGTCCCTCCGGAGCGTTCCAGCGCAACCACACGCCGATGACCTACCAGGCCTTCACTCGCGATCAGACCGCCCGGCGGCGGTACTGGGCCCGCAGCTTTCTGGGCTGGCGGATGATGAGCCGGGCCAACCCCAACGACGGGCACCGGGCGGTGGCCCAGCTGCAGCAGAACGGCCTGGTTCGGGGCATCATCACCCAGAACGTCGACGGGCTGCACCAGGCCGGGGGAGCCGCCGACGTCATCGAGTTGCACGGGTCGCTCGACCGCGTGATCTGCCTCGACTGCGGCGACCTGACCACGCGCATCGAGCTCGACGACCGCCTCCGTGGTGCCAACCCCGACTTCCGGCACGACACCGATCCCGACACGGTCAATCCCGACGGCGACGTCGACCTGGCCGAAGAGCTCCTCGACGGTTTCGCGGTCGTCGACTGCGTCGACTGCGGTGGCGTCCTCAAGCCCGACGTCGTTTTCTTCGGGGAGAGCGTGCCGAAGGACCGGGTGGCCGACTGCCACGCCAGCGTCGACCGGGCCGAGTCCCTGCTCGTGCTGGGCAGCTCGCTGACCGTGTACTCGGGCCGTCGGTTCGTGATGCAGGCGACCAAGCTCGGCATCCCGGTCGCGATAGTCAACCAGGGGCCGACCCGCAGCGACGACTGCGCCGCGGTCCGCCTCGACGCCCCGCTCGGTCCCACCCTCACCGCCCTGGCCGCGGCCACCGCGTAAACCCCGTCCACCCCGGCCGGCCCCCGGGCCGCGCCCCCGCGCCCACCGCGCCCGCTGCCCCG
>NZ_VIRS01000049.1 GCF_006912135.1 Cryptosporangium phraense
ACCGAACTCGGCGGCCCGTGGCGGTGGAGCAGGCAACGAAAGCGGTGCTGCAGTCATTTTTCTCCCGGTCAGCGCAATAGCGGCGCAACTCTACACAAAGGCTTTGGCATCAATATGCCAATGAATGATGGTGCAATTCCGGGACGTCGGGAAATCCGCTTGTTACTTTCCGGTAACCACGCTTTTCCTGCGCCAACGGAGGCCAGTGATGTCCAAACGTGCGCGGCTGCTCGCCGCACTGGTGGTTGTGATGACGGTCTTCGTCGGGGCACCGGCCGACGCCGATCGAGGCATTTCGGTACCGGCGTTCTACACGCCGCCGTCCTCGCTCCCGTCCGAGAACGGGGCCCTGATCCGCTCCGAGCCGTTACCGCTGGCGCTGTCGCTGCCCGGACTCGACGGCCCGCTGCCGGGGCGGGCCACCCGGATCATGTACAAGTCCACCGACAACAACGGGCGGCCGGTCGCCGTCACCGGCGCGTACCTCGAGCCGACCGCGGCCTGGAAGGGACCGGGAAAGCGGCCGCTGGTCGTCCTGGCGCCGGGCACGATGGGTCAGGGCGACCACTGCAGCACGTCGCTGGCCCTGCAGCGCGGGCTCATCCTCGGGATCGGCGTCACCCAGTCGACGGTGTCGATCGGCTACGAGGTCCTCGCGGCCTACCGGCTGCTCGCGAAAGGCATCGCGGTCGTCCAGACCGACTACGTCGGCCTCGGCACGACCGATCGCCTGCACACCTACGTCGACCGCGTCGACGAGGGCCACGCGGTGCTGGATGCGGCGCGCGCAGCGCGCGCTCTGACCGGAACGACCTCCGACGTCGGTCTGTACGGGTACAGCCAGGGTGGCGGCGCGACCTCCTCGGCGGCCGAGCTCCAGGCCTCCTACGCGCCGGACGTCCCCCTGAAGGCGACGTACTCCGGAGCGCCGCCCGCGGACCTGCTGGACACGACGACGGCGATCGACGGGACCGAGCTGGTCGGCGCGATCGGCTGGGCGGTGAACGGGTTCGTGCAATCCGACCCGTCGCTGAAGCCGCTGCTCGACAAGTACCTGTCCGACGCCGGGCGGGCCGCGCTGAAGGACCTCTCGACGATGTGCGTCGGGGACGCGATCTTCGCCTACGCGAACAAGAAGACCTCGTCCTGGACGACGACCGGGCAGTCGATCGCCGACGTCCTGCGGTCGGAGCCGGTGGCCCGCGCCTACATCGACGGGCAGCGGATCGGGACGACGAAGCCGGCCGGGATCGTGCGGGTGGCGACCGGGGTGAACGACAACCTGGTGCCGCACCCGCAGGCCCGGACGATGGCCGCGAACTGGTGCGGGCTCGGCGGCGACGTCGTGTACGTGCCGGTCGACAACGTGAAGACGCCGAGCCCGCTGCTCAACCACTTCGGGCCGCTGCTGTCGGACCAGGGCACGGCGGTCGACTGGCTCGCCGCCCGGCTGGCCGGAACCCCGGCGACGTCCAACTGCGGAGCACTGCCGGGGCAGTAGGGGACACTTGGGTGTGCTGAAGCGCGTCCTGGTGAGCCTGGTCGGGGTCGTTCTACTGGCCGTCGGCGTCTTGTTGCTGGTCCTGCCCGGCCCCGGCCTGCTGCTGGTGCTGGCCGGTCTGCTGGTGCTGGCGTCGGAGTTCCCGGCGTTGGAGAAGTACGTCGACCCGGTGCGTGAACGGGCCATGCAGGCGGCGGAGGCGAGCGTCTCGTCTCCGCTGCGCCTGGCCGGCTCGATCGTGTTCGGTGCGTTCCTGATCGGGTCGGGTGTGGTGTGGGGGCTGAATTCGAGGTTGCCGTTCGGCGGGTGGGGCACCGGGGCGAGCCTGATCCTGTCCGGGCTCATCCTGTGGGGTCTGCTGGTATGGAGCTACCGGCGGATATCGCGTTGACGGTCCTGATGTCGTAGGAGGGTGCTGGAATCGATTCGGGGGCTTCCCGATCAGGTATTGAGTGCCATCGCGGCCCTGGAACAGCGGGTCGTCGCCGCTGACGGCGGGCGGTTGAAGCTCGAGTGGGGGCGGCTGCGCAGCCGCTCCGGAGACCGGGTCGAGGACTTCCTGTGGTGGGACGGCGATCGGCTGGTGGGGTTCGCCGGGCTCTACGGGTTCGGCGACACCGTCGAGGTCGCCGGGATGGTCGACCCGGCCTACCGGGGGCGGGGGATCGGGAGCGCGCTGCTGTCCGCGGTGCTGGGCACGGCGTCGCCGGTGCTGCTGATCGTGCCGCGGGCGTCGGGGGCCGGTCGTCGACTCGCGGTGCGTCGCGGTGGGGTGCTGGACCACTCCGAGCACGTGATGGAGCTGCGCGGCGACCCGGTGCCGGGGCCGTCGGACCCGCGGGTGACCGTGCGCCCGGCCGAGCCGGCCGACCTGCCGGCGGTGTCGGCGCTGCTGACCGAGGGGTTCGGGCAGCCGTTAGCCGACCTCGACACGCGGCTGGACACGTTCCGGGTGGTCGAGCGGGCCGGTGCGGTGGTGGGCACGCTCAACGTGGTCTCCCGGGACGACCGCACCGACGTGTACGGCTTCGTCGTGTCGGCGCCGTACCGCGGGCAGGGGATCGGGCGGCAGGTCCTGCGGTCGGTGTGCGCGTCGGCCGGTACGCCGGTCGTAGGGCTGGAGGTCGCGGTCGGCAACGACCACGCGCTCGGGCTGTACACGTCGCTGGGTTTCGTCCCGACGCTCACCGAGGACTACTACGCGATTCGGGCGTAGTGGACGCACGGTTCACGCGCACCGACGATCGTCAGTAGCCGTCTACGGTGGACTGGTCGTCGGCCGGGGCCTTGCCGATGCGGGCGGCCGCCGTGTCGGCCTTGCTGCGCACCGGGACGTGCCGGCCCGCCCGAGCCAGGCCGACCGCGGGCATGTTCGCGTAAACGGCCTCGTACTCACCCGCACGCACCTGGAACGTCTCGTGCCAGACGCCGACCGCGTCGGACTTCCGCGCCGCCGCATTGAACTTCCGCCACGGCTCCAGGTGCGGGAGGTCGCGGTCCTTCGCGAACCGGTCGAGCGACTCGAAGTCGCGCCAGAACTGGACCAGGATCGTCGTGCGGCCGAACCAGTTCCGGGTACCCAGACAGCCGATCTCCGGGTGCTGGGCGATCGTCCGCATCATCGCCGGCATGGCGGTGAAGACCGGCCACCACTTGGAGACCTGCAGGGGCTTGTTGAATCTCATCCCGATGAGGAAGACGACGAAGTCGCCGTCGATGTCCGCGGTGAAACGCCCGTGATGGATGTCCATGGAATCATCTTGCGGCTCCTCCGAGGGGAGCGCAGACGATGAGCGGTGTGGAGCACTACTCGATCGGGGAGTTGTCCCGGCGCACCGGGCTGACCGTCAAGGCGATCCGCTTCTACGCCGACCGGGGAATCGTCCCGCCGACCGGCCGGAACGCCGCTGGTCACCGGATCTACGACTCGGCGGCCGCGGCGCGTCTGGAACTCGTGCGGGCCCTGCGCGACCTGGGCATCGACCTCGCGACGATCCGGCGGGTGCTGGCTCGGGAGGTGACGGTCGGGGACGTCGCCGGCGCCCACGCGGCCGCGCTCGACGTCCAGATCCGGGCGCTGGTCGTCCGGCGAGCCGTGCTCACCGCCATCGCGGACTCGGAGGTCTCGGACGTGACTCGGCTCGCTGCTCTCTCGGAGAACGAACGGCAACGGCTCGTCGACGAGTTCCTGGGCTCGGTGTTCTCCGGCCTGGACCGTGATCCGGCGTTCGCCGGGATGCGCCGTTCGCTGACCCCGGCCCGGCCCGACGACCCGAGCCCGGCCCAGGCTTCCGCCTGGGCAGAACTCGTCGAATTGGCCGGCGACCCCGACTTCCGGGCCCGGATGCGTCGGCTGGCCGAGCAGCACGCGGCCGACCGGGCCGGGGGTGGGATTCCGCGGCCCGAGGCGGTCGCGGTGGTCCGCGCGGTGCTGCCCGCGAAGCCGGAGGCCCCGCCCGCGGCCGGGCCGATCCTCGACGAGGTGGTGCGGGCCTACGCGCGGGCGGTCGGCGAGCCCGACGGCCCGGCGCTGCGCGAGCGGCTCGCCTCCCGGCTCGCGCTCGCCGACGACCCGCGTCGGACCAGGTACGAGCACCTGCTCGCGATCGTCAACGGCTGGCCCGCCGATCCGGACGACGGGGACGTCGTCACCTGGTGCCGCGAGGCTCTGGACGCCGTGGGACAGAACGGGACACGCATCTCGTGAGCTGCTGGGACGCCGTCCCACGACGGTTCGGTGACCAATACGGACGCCGGTCGTCGCCTAGGCTCGCCGCACCGCCCACTCCGGGTGTTCCGACGAGAGGATCTACGTGCGCTTACGTCAGGTGATCGTGGCCGGCTCCGCCGTCGCCCTGTCCACCCTGTTTCTGGCCATCGTGCCCGCGTCGCCCGCCTCGGCCGCTCCGCAGTGCACCAAGCGCGGCGAGACGATCGCCGGTGACAACGCCGGTGGGATGCTCTGGGCACCGGTCGCGGCGAACGGCTCCACCACGTGCCAGATGGGGCAGGGGGCGCTGAGCTCCGCGGTGGGGGCGCTGCAGCACAGCCTCAAGTACTGCTACGGCAAGAGCATCGCCGAGGACAACGAGTTCGGCCCGGCGACGAAGTCCGCACTGCAGTCCGTGCAGCGGCAGATCGGCGCCGACGACGACGGCGTCTACGGCCCCGAGACGCGCGGGCTGATGACGTTCAGCGCGGTCGGGACGTCCCGCAAGACCGCCTGCTACGAACTGCCCTGATGCGGCCGGGCCGTCGTCTGAAAAAATCGGGCGACGGCCCGGCTACGGTCGAGGCGTGAGCAGCGACGAGTTCCCCACCCCGGCGCCGCTCGGCGAGCGCGGCCGCCGGGAGGCGTCGGGCCGGGGATGACCGACGTCTTCTGGCGCGCCCACGAGGGCCTGCCCCGGGAGGCCCCCGGCTCCGAGGCCACCACCCGCCTCCTGCTGACGCTGGCCGGCGCGCTGCCGCCGGAACCGGCCGTGCTCGACGTCGGCGCGGGCACCGGGTCGGCGTCCGTGCTGCTGGCCCGTCTCACCGGGGGACGGGTCACCGCGGTCGACCGGCACGAACCGTTCCTGGCCCGGCTGGCCGAGCGGGCCCGGGCCGCCGGTGTCGCCGACCGGGTCGAGGCTCGGCACGCGTCGATGGACGATTTGCCGATCGCGCCCGGTTCGGTCGACCTGCTCTGGGCCGAGGGCTCGGCCTACCTGATCGGCGTCGACCACGCGCTCGAGCTCTGGCGTCCGCTGCTGGCCCCCGGCGGCCGGATCGTCCTCACCGAGGCCGAGTGGCTCAGCCCGGATCCGGCGCCCGGTGCCCGGGCCTTCTGGGACGCCGGCTACCCGGCCATGCGTACCACGGCCGAGAACGTCGCCGCGTTCGCGCGCGCCGGGTGGACCGTGCAGGCGGTCTACGTCCTGCCCGACTCCGATTGGGACGCCTACTACGAACCGCTGGCGGCCCGCATCGACGAGCTGCGCCGCGAGGGCGTGTCCGACGACGACCTCGCACCGGTGGGGGAGGAGATCACGGTGCGCGCCGACCACGGGGCCGACTACGGCTACACCGGGTACGTCCTCACTCCACGGCTTTCGCGAGCCGGTCGATCGACGCGCTGAGGTTCTCCGACGTCCAGCCGGCCGCCTTCGGGAGCCGCTTCGGGTCGGTCAGCTGGGTCCAGTCGTAGACGTGGGTCACCCGGGTGTGCGACGCGTCGATCGGCTCCAGGATCCAGCCCCACTGGTGCCCGGGTTGGGGACGGCCGGGCTCGCTCGGGCGCCAGGCGATGCGCCGGCCCTCGACGAACTCGACGACGTGGTTCTCCCGGTCTTCGCCCTGGGTGAGCGTCATGACGAAGACGTCGCCGACCGCCCGCACCCGCTGGCCGGGGGCGGCCACGGCCAGGTTGTCGTTGCCGTCCCACTCGGGCTGGCGGCTCGGGTCGGCGATCAGCTCGAAGATCGCCTCCGCGCTCGCTGCGATGGTCCGGCTCGCCGTCACGACTCGCTCCACTCGGGCATCCTGTCACGATCGGCGTCCGGCAGGCTGTGTCACGATCGGCCTCCGGCCGGACATGGAGCAAGACGTGACCCCTGCGACGCGCTTCCGGCGCCTCTACGCGGCGAACTTCGAGCCGCTGCTCGCGTACGCCACGCGCCGGGTCGAGCAGCCCGAGGACGCCGCCGACGTCGTCGCCGAGACGTTCCTCGTCGCCTGGCGGCGGGCCGCCGAGCTCCCACCCGACGACGAGGTGCGGCTCTGGCTCTACGGCGTCGCCCGGCGCGTCCTGGCCAACCACCACCGCGGCGGCGCTCGCCGGGACCGCCTCGGCGAGCGATTACGCCAGCGCCTGCGCGTCACGAGCAGCCCGGACCCCGGTACCGAGGTACCGGAGCGCCTGGCCGTCCAGCAGGCCCTGGCCCGCCTCGGCGACCTCGACCGCGAGGTGCTCACGCTCACGATCTGGGAGGGCCTGGAACCCCGCGAGGCCGCGGTCGTCCTGAAGCTCACCCCGGAGGCGGTCCGCACCCGTCTGACCCGGGCTCGCGCCCGGTTGCGCACCGCGCTCGGTCACGACGTCGGTCCGTCCGGACATGTTCTCGACGTTATGACCGCACGGCCCCAGAAGGAGGGCAGATGACCGACGAGGACCTCGATCGGCTGATCCGGAGCGCCGACCCGTATCGAGCCCGAGACCTGGACGGGGCCGAATCCGACCTCCTGGGGGAGATCATGTCGATACCGACCCTCGAACCGCTCGCCGAGCCGCCCACGAAACGCCGCCGGTTCCTGGGCACCGGCGCCCGGGCCGGGCTCGCGGCCGCCGCGTGCGCGGCCGCCCTGGCCGGGGCACTCGCGCTCACGCACTCCGAGCCGCCGACCGCCCCGCACCGGCAGCAGGAGCGGCAGGGCGCCCCCGTCACCTACTCCGCGCTGGCGCTGAAAGCCGCCGAGGGAAACCCCCGCCTGCTCATCGACGAACCGGGCTGGAAGGCCACCTACGTCACGGGCTTCGCCGAGCAGGACGGCTCGATCCGCTGGACCCAGGGCAACCGCGACCTGGAGATGAACTGGCGTCCGGCGCAGTACTACGGGTCGTTCCGCCAGGACCGGCTCGGGGTGAGCAAACCCGAGCCGGTCACCGTGGACGGACAGCAGGGCGAGCTGTTCCGGTACGACGACCACGACTTCGAGGTGCTGCTCGCGCCCCGCGGCGACACGTTCGTCAGCATGCGGACCGGCGGGAGCTGGACGCGGAGCAGCTTCGGCACCGTACTGGCCGAGATCGAGCGGGTCGACGTCCGGACCTGGCTGGCCGCGCTGCCGCCGGAGGTCGTCACGCCCGACCGGGCCGGCGACCGGGCCGCCGAGATCATCAAGGACATCCCGCTCCCGCCCGGCTTCGACAAGTCCACACTCGACGTGCTCGGCACCAACGATCCGTACCAGTTCGGCGCCGCGGTGACCGGCAAGATCGGCTGCGCCTGGATCGACGAGTCGATCCGGGCGAAGAAGGCCGGCGACACCGACGCCGAGCAGCGGGCCCTGGACGCGCTGAAGGGCAGCCACCACTGGAAGGTGCTGCTCGACCTGCAGTCCCAGGGCGACTGGCCCAGGGTGTTCTGGGGCGTGGCCGACAAGACCGTCGCCGGCCAGGACCCGACCCGGTTCGCCGGCTCCATCGGCTGCGGCAGCTAGCTACTCCACGTCGTCGTCGATCAGTCCGTACGGCGGCTGGTCGGCGCGGCGGGAGAAGCGGACGACGACGTCGGAGTCGGCCGCCGGCGGCGGAGCGTTGTCGGCCACGACCAGCTGCGCGCCGGCGCCCGGGCCGGCGAGCCAGGTCTCGAGGTGTCGGTAGACGGCGTCGTCGGCCGCGTGCGGGCTGTCGAGCAGCAGGAACCCCGGATGCGACGAGCGGGCCTCCCAGGCGATCTCGAACAGCGCCAGTTGCCAGGCCAGCGCGATCAGCGTCCGCCCGCCGGACGAGGCCGCCGTGTACGGCTCGCCCCGGGTGTACGGCGTCAGGTCGTCGGCGACCCTGGCGTCGTCGGCCCGGGGGAACTGCCACTCCCGGAGCACGTCCCGGAACCGGTCGCTGACCTGGGCGATCACCGCGGCCCGGTCGGTCATCGGGGCCTCGTCCAGTTCCTCCTGCAACCCGGCCAGCTGGGCGTCGAGGCTGTCGGCGACCGCGGCCCGCTGCTCGACGCCGTGCACCAGCCGCAGCCCGTCCACCGCCCGCTGCAGTGCGCCGGCCGCCTCCTCCCGGCGGCGGGCCAGGCTGTCGCGCTGGGCCAGGTACGGGGTCACCGCGTGCGCGGTCGCCGCGTCCACGTCGGCCGCGGCCCGGGACTCGGCCTGCTGCGTCTGCTCGGCCGCCGTCCGCAAGCGCGGAATGTCGCGCTCCAACTCGTCCACGTAGTCGGTGAGCTCGGTGAGACGGGCGCGCGCGGAACGCAGCTCGCGGTGGACGTCCGGAGGCTGCGCGCCGGCCGTGCGCTCGGCGCCGCAGTTCGCGCAGCGTGGCTCGTCCGGAGTGAGCGGGGTCAGGCACAACGAGCAGACGTCGACGCGCAGCGGCGGGAAGAGGCTCCCGGCCTCGGTCAGCATGACGAGCTTGCTGACGTCCTCGGCGTAGGTGGCGCGCAGCGACATCATCCGGGAGGCCTGGGTCTCGCGGTCGCGCAGCAGCCCGGCCGCGCGCCGGGCCGCGTCCGCGGCCTCGCGGTGACGCTCCCGCAGGTCCTCGGCGAACGTCGTGTCGGCGCGGGCCTGCGCGTCCAGCGCGGCGATCGCGATCGCGCACTCCGACAGCTCGGCCTTCGCGGTCCGCTCGAGCTCTTCGAGCTCGGCCCGGCTCAGCGGCTCGAGCTCGGTGATGACCGACGCCACGGTCCGGTGGGCTTCGCGGGCTGCGCCCAGCTCCGTCTCCATCGAGCGGACGCGACGGCCGAGCTCGATCGCGCGGTCGTCGTGGACGTCGAACAGCACGTCGACGACCTGGCGCAGTTTCAGGTTCTTCATCGGGGCGTTCTCGAACAGCAGGTTCCGGTCGTCGAAGCGTTCGTTCGGCAGGAAGCAGACCGCCATCAGGTCGCGGAAGCTGAGCGGGTCGGTGTCGGTCTCGGCCCCGGGCACGTTGTCGCGGAGCCGCACGCCCTCCAGCTTGCAGTGCGACAGCAGCAGCGCGGACAGGCTGTCCGGAGCCCCGGCCGGACGCAGCCTCCGGCGCTGCGGCGTCGCGGTGCCGGTGTCGTCGAGCAACCCCGGGCTGACGTACGCGTACGTGGACGGTTCGCCGACCGCCCGCTCGATCAGGTGCGGAGCGCCGGACAGCTCGACCTCGAGCGTCGCGGCCCGGACCTTGGGCATGATCTCCGGGTGCCGAGGGTGGTCGGACGCGCCCAGGCAGTAGTCGATGAACTCGAGGATCGTCGTCTTACCGGTGCTGAACGCCCCGGCGATGATCGACAGTGGACGCGGCGCGAGGTCGGGACCGCGGAAGTCGACGTCGTAGGTGCGGCCCTCGCCGTGCAGACGGAGACGCCGGAGCCGGATGCCGTGATCTCTCATGTCGGGTCCTTCGACGGAGAGAAGGGGAAGGGACGATCGGGCAGGGCAGCGGTGCGACTGCGTACGGTCTGCCTCAGTTTACGGGCGGACAGGCGTCGTAGGCGCTTGAGAACGATGCGGGCCGCGAGCCGATAGGAGTGGGCGTAGGCCGCGGTCAGCCGGGCGGCGGCCTGCTGACCCGGCTCGGTGAGCCGATAGCGGACCCGTCCGTCGACGATCATCTCCACCAGTCCCGACGAGATCAGCGCGGTCAGGTCGGCGGGCAGGCGTTGCTGCGTGGTCACCAGGCGCTGGCCCGCGCCGGTGTAGGCGATCGCGCGGTCGTCGAATCCGGCCAGCCGGAGCGTCGTCCGGTCGGGGTCGGCCGGCTCGGCCACGAGCAGCAGCGGGTGGGCGGCGAAGAAGTCGTAGATGCCCAGCCGCTCGACGTCGACGCCGTTCGCCGTGCGCTCCCGGACCAGGTCGAGGAGCAGCAGCAGCCGGGCGCAGCGGAAGACCGGCTCGTCGTCGGGGTTCATACCGGCGATTCCTCGGCGATACGGCGCCAGTGCCGGACCCAGCCGGCCCGACCGTCCTGGACGATCCGGTGCATCAGCCCGCAGTGGTGCACCGGCCCGGCCCGCAGACCGACCGGGAACGCGCCGGACTCGCGGATCTCGCCGACCACGGCCGCGTGCAGGCCCGGGAGCAGCGGATCGGCCGGGTGCGCCTGCGCGACCGCGTTGAACCGCGCCTCCCAGATCCCGTAGGCGACGCCGTCGGCCTCGCTCAGCGCGCTGACCTCGGCCGGGACGCGCTTGTCGAGGATCTCCCGGACGAGCAGCTCGGCGTTGAAGAACTCGCGCTTGGCCGAGCCCACCTCCTCGTGCCCGGCCGCGCGGAGCTGCCGGACGAACAGCGCCCGCTCCAGGTCCGCCGCGGTGCCGTCGTCGACGTCGCGGAGCGCGGACCGGGGAGCGGACCGGGGCGTGGACCGGGGCGCCGGGCCGCCGAAGTACGGGTCGTAGTAGTGCCGCCGGACGTGGGCCGCGTCCGGGCGCAGCAGCATCTCCCGGAGCGTCGCCTCGTGCCACAGCTCGATGACGACGCCGGTCTCGCGCTGCCGCCGGGCCCGCCACCGGTCCCACCACCGGGCCGTGGCCGGGTCCATGCTCGACGGAACGCAGAGCACCCACTGGGCGACCTGGTAGCCGTTCCGCTCGGCCGACGCCAGCGCCGAGTCGAACGAGTCCCGGATCTGGGCCTGCGCGGACCGCGTCACGGACGGCCAGAAGTACTTCGACTGCCAGATGACGACCAGCCCGGAGAGCTCGCCGAGCAGGATGTCGATGCCCCAGTCGCCGGGGTTGGCGGCGATCGCCCTGGCCCCCGGGTAGATCGCCCCGATGAGCACCGCGAGCATCTGCTCGAAGTCGTCCCGCGCCCCGGCGATGTTCCCGGCCCGGATCTGGTGCGCCGCGAAGTTGATCGGCGGCTCACCCGCGACGAGAGGCGAAGCCATCACCCCTCCACGCAGCGAATTGTCGGCCCGTATCCACTATGGCGCGGCGTGGGTAGTGGTGGCCAACCGAAGCCCGTCAGGCGTCGTTTGTTGGGCGGCGCTTCACCGGCTATTGGTCGACCGGGTGGCCGTCGAGGCGCCAGTGGTGGAAGCCGCCGATCATCTCCTTGACCCGGAAGCCCAGTTCGGCCAGGCGCAGGGCGGCCCGGGTGGAGCCGTTGCAGTGCGGGCCACTGCAGTAGGTGATGTGGAGGGTCTGCGGGTCCAGGTCCTTGGTGCTTTCGGCGGTGATCGTCCGGGTGGGGAGGTTCACGGCACCGGGCACGTGGCCGGCCGCGAACTTCTCCGGCGACCGGGCGTCCACCACGACGAACCCGCCGACCCCGTGCGACAGGTCGCTCGCCACGTCCGCGCAGTCGGTCTCGAAGCGGAAGCGTTCGCTCAGGCGGGCCACGGTCTCGGCCGGGTCCGCGGCCGGAACGCGGGCGACCAGCCCGCGCAGGACCTTCACCGGCTGAACCGGCGGACGAACGCGACGCGGCCGCCGAGCTCGACCGCACCGTCGCCGGTCGGGTTCGCGAGCAGGACCGAGCCGACGCCCTGGTGGATCTCCAGGCGGCGGCCGAGCCGGCCGACCAGCGCGATCGCCGCGGCGCCGGTGGCCTCGTCCTCGGCGATGCCCATGTCGACCGGGAACGAGCGGGAGCGGACGACACCGGCGGCCTCGTCGATCCAGGCCCAGACGTAGATGTGGCCGCTCTCCGGCTGTTCGTACGCGTCGACCTCGGCGACCGAATTCAACTGGCGGAAGTCGAATGCCGGCGTCCATTCCGGGCGGGCCGTCACCCAGGTGAGCGGGGGCTCATAGCGGACGGTCACCGTGCCGGCCGGCGGGCGGAGAGCGTTGACCGGCGCGTGCTCGCGGGCGAGCAGCCAGGCGGTGCCGACGGTCGGATGGCCGGCGAACGGCAGCTCGGTGGCCGGGGTGAAGATCTGGATCGCGCCGGTCGTGGCGTCGTCCACGAACACGGTCTCGCTGTAGTTCAGCTCGGTCGCCAGCCGCTGCCGGTCGGTCACCGCTCCGCCGTCGAGGATCACGCCGAGCGGGTTGCCGGCGCTGCCGTCGGGACCAGGGAAAACGACGAGTTCGTGCACCTCGATGCTCATGTGGGTGAGCATGCCCGGGTGTCGGTGTCCGGTCGAGTGGCTGGATAGCCCCGCGTCGCAAGAAGGCTGCCACCGGCCGCGTCGCCGGGTCGTCGGGGTTTCGGAATACACTCCCTGCCGTGGCGGGGAGGATTCGAGACAGCGATATCGCGCTGGTACGGGAACGGTCGCAGATCGTCGACGTGGTCGGCGAACGGGTCACGCTCCGGCCGGCCGGCGGCGGCACGTTCAAGGGCCTGTGCCCCTTCCACGACGAGAAGACCCCGTCGTTCAACGTCAACCCGGCCAAGGGCGTCTACTACTGCCTGGCCGGCGAGACCGAGGTCCTCACGTGGGATGGGCCGAGGCCCATTCGAGATCTGGCTGGTGGCACCCATCGCATCTTGACTGCGAGCGCGCACTGGCAGGACGCACCGTTCTACTCGTTCGGCGTGCAGCCGTTGTGGCGCATCGTCGCTACGCGCAACGGTCGACGTAAGGAACTTTTTGCGACTGCCGAGCACCGCTGGTTCGTCCGGTCGGGGGCGAAGCTGCAGGGGCGTCGGGAAATAGTCACGAGCGATTTGAAGCCAGGTCAGCGCCTGTCGTACACCTATCCGCGGTCGCGCGTGCAGAACACAACTCCGTCTCCGTTCGGCGTTGCGCACGGCATCACGTTCGGCGACGGAACGCTCAATGGCACCGGCTCGATGGCTTTGCTCGTCGGTGACAAGGACGCCCAGCTTCGTAAGTGGTTCCCGCTGAGTTTCACCAGCCAGGCAAGCGCTCGGGACGACGCCATTCTGGTGCACCACCTGCCGAAGTTCTTCAAGCGGTTGCCTGATCTGGACGAGTCCGTCCCCTACCTCTATGGCTGGCTGGCTGGCTACCTCGCGGCGGACGGCCACGTTGCCGCAGACGGAAGCGTAGTTCTGCACGCTGCGCGGCGGGAAGACCTGGAGTTCGTCCGGACGCTCTGCACGCGGCTCGGCATAGCTACCTACGGGATCACCTCCCAATCGAGGGAGGGCTTCAACGAAGGTGAGCCAACCGATCTTTACCGCATACATCTCGTCAACGACGATCTGACCGAAGACCTCTTCCTGATTCAGGAGCATCGAGATCGATTCCGCTCGGCGCAGAAGGCGTACTCGCGCCGTGGCTGGGTCGTCGAGTCCGTGGAACCGACTGACCGGGTCGAAGAAGTCTTCTGCGCGGTTGTCGAGGACGGCCATGCATTCGTGCTCGAGGACAACATCCTCACTGGCAACTGCTACGGGTGCGCCGAGGGTGGAGACGTCCTCAGCTTCGTGATGAAGACCGAGATGCTCTCGTTCGCCGAGGCCGTCGAGCGGCTGGCCGGGCGCGTCGGGGTGCAGCTCACGTACACCGAGGCCGGTCCGGCCCCGGTCCGTAACACCGGTCAGCGGCAGCGGCTGATCGCCGCGCACACCGCGGCGGCCGAGTTCTACGCCGAGCAGCTCACCACCCGCGATGCGCTTCCGGCGCGCGAGTTCCTCGCGGCCCGAGGCTTCGGTCCCGACGCGGCGACGCGCTTCGACTGCGGTTTCGCCCCGATGGGCTGGGACGTGCTGACGAAGCACCTGCGCGGACGGGGCTTCACCAACGACGAGCTGGTCACCGGCGGTATCTCCAAGCAGGCGCGGTCGGGCTCGCTGATCGACCGTTTCCGCGGGCGGCTGGTCTGGCCGATCCGTGATCTCGGCGGCGAGGTCATCGGGTTCGGCGCCCGGCGGCTGCTCGACGGCGACGACGGTCCGAAGTACCTCAACACGCCGGAATCGCCGATCTACAAGAAGTCGCACGTGCTCTACGGGGTGGCGGCGGCCAAGAAAGACATCGCGAAACAGCAGCGTGCGGTCGTCGTCGAGGGCTACACCGACGTGATGGCCTGCCACCTGGCCGGGGTCGTCACTGCGGTGGCCACCTGCGGCACCGCGTTCGGGGCCGACCACATCCAGGTGCTCCGCCGTCTGCTGATGGACCAGGACGAGTTCCGCGGCGAGGTGATCTTCACGTTCGACGGTGACGCGGCCGGGCAGAAGGCCGCGGTGCGGGCGTTCGAGGACGACCAGCGCTTCGTCGCCCAGACGTTCATCGCGGTCTCCCCGCAGAACATGGACCCGTGCGAGCTCCGGCTCGCCCACGGCGACTCCGCCGTCAAAGACCTGGTGGCCCGCCGTGAGCCGCTGGTCGCCTTCGTCTTGCGGACGCTGCTGGCAAAGTACGACCTGGACACGGTCGAGGGCCGGGTGGCCGCGCTGCGGGCGGCGGCGCCGCTGGTCGCGCGCATCAAAGACCGGGCGATGCGGCCGGAGTACGCGCGCAAGCTCGCGGGCGACCTGGGCATGGACCTGGAGCCGGTGCTCAAGGCGGTCAACGAGGCGGCCGGAACCACCGGCCGCCGAGGCGGCGGCCCGGCCCGGCCGGCGTCCGGGCCCCGGGGCGCCGCGCCCCGGCAGGGCGGAGCGCCGGAGGCCGAGGCGGCCGCGGCCGCGCCGGTGAGCCCGGCCGGTGGGCGGCCCGACCCGGCCGATCGGGCGCTACTGGTCGAGCGCGAGGCGCTGAAGCTCGCCGTCCAGGAGCCGGTGCTGGCCGGCCCGATGTTCGACGCGGTCGGCGAGGACGCGTACACCCACCCGGCCTACCGGGCGGTGCGGCGGGCGGTCGCCGCGTGTGGCGGGGCGGCGGCCGGGACGTCGGGTCCGGAGTGGGTCCAGGTGCTCACCGACGCGTGCGACGACCTGGTCGGGCGGGCGCTGGTCACCGAGCTGGCGGTCGAGCGCCTGTTCAACGACGGCGAGCTCGATCCGCGGTACGTCACCGCGCAGCTCTACGAGCTGCAGAAGCTGGCGGTCACGCGCCAGGTCGTCGCGTTGAAGTCGCGGTTGCAGCGGGTCAACCCGGTCGAGTCGGTGGACGAGCACATGCGGTTGTTCGGCGAGCTCGTGGCGCTCGAGCAGTACCTCCGGGGCCTGCGTGACCAGTTGAGTGCGGGGTTGGGATGAAGCTGCTCGACCGGCTGTTCCGACGGGACGTCCCGCCGGTGATGCCGCCGCTGGAGGACGACGACCGGGTCGTGGCCTGGGCCAACACCGCCGAGGCGGTGGCCGTGGCCAGCGTCCGGGCGCTGTGGCTGCCGGCCCTGAAGGGCTCGGACGGCGAGGAGTGGCAGCGGCTCGGGTGGGCCGAGATCCACAAGGCCGCCTGGCGCGACGGAGCGCTCGTCGTGACGCCCGGCGTCGAGATCGAACCGGGCGTCGTCGCCGACGGGCGGGTGCGCCGGCTGCGGCTCCCGGAGCCGCGGGATCTGCCGAACGAGGTGCGGACGCGGGTGACCAGGAGCGTCGCGTACACCCAGCACCACGACCTCGCGACGGGCGGGGGAGTGCGGGTGCTGGCCCGCTCCGTACCCGGGCGGGATGGGTTGACCTGGCAACTTCGCTTCGACAATCCGTCGGACCGGGAGCTACCGGCCGCCCGAGCCGAGGCCGAGGGCCTACTGGCCGAGGCCCGCGCGGCCCGCGTCTAGCGGGGGC
This sequence comes from Cryptosporangium phraense, assembly GCF_006912135.1. Lineage (NCBI taxonomy): Bacteria > Bacillati > Actinomycetota > Actinomycetes > Cryptosporangiales > Cryptosporangiaceae > Cryptosporangium > Cryptosporangium phraense. The sequence continues at coordinate 15,788 of NZ_VIRS01000049.1, forward strand.
CTGATCGGGGACCGTGGTGGCCAGATCCGACCGGTGCTGCTCGACGAAGGTTGGCTGGAGCCCGCTTCGATTCGGCGGATCGACGCGTCCGCAGGCTCCTTAGGCACGTCGCTGTGCAGGCTCACGCAGTCACCCAACCGCGATCTTTACGGTATGGCGTCTCCGTCCACCTGGTCGCAGGACGAACAAGTTGTCTGGGCGGCAATGGGTGAAGGTCGTCAGGTGACCTTCGCTGGCGATCGTCATCGGGCTGCCGCCGAAGGAACGATCCGGGCGAGCGTGCTCGCGACGCTGCTGCTCGATCCACCTCCGACAGAAGCCGAGTCCGTCCGCCACCTGCCGCGTTGTCGGCGATCTTTCGCTCGCCGAAGTGGCGTCCGGAGAGCTCTCGCTGTTCGGCGCGGTCGTTGGAGGCAACGTGTGGCTCGGGCTAGGAACTCCTCGATCGGTGGCGACGTCAGCCTCTTCGGTGCGCGCATCGGCGGGCAGCTGTGGCTCGGCGGAACCACCGTTCGCGGCGGCGACAGCCACCACGAGGCCGTCAACGCCCCCCTCATGAAAGTCGACGGCGGTCTCTACGCCCGAGAGCTCGTCGCCGACGGCGGCCTCGGTCACTTCGCATCGACCATCGGCGAGTCGGTGGAACTGCACGGCAGCCGTCTGACCTCAGCCAACGGACATGCGCCACGGGCGACCGGATTGGCACTCGATCTGCAAGGAACGACGATCGGCGCGCTCGACCTCTCTCAGCTCGGCGATCAACCCGCGCGCCTGAACTTACGGGCAGCGACGATTGCCGAGTTCCGCGACAGCGGGGAGAGGTGGCCGCATCAACTCGCCGCCTACTCCGGCGCATCGGCCACGATGACGACACCCGAACCGTGCTGCTGGCTCGACACCGACACCGACGAAGTACCCGGGCTCGTCGCGCTCGCCTTCAACGCCGAGCCGCCTCGAGCGCTTCGAAGCGACGGCCCTGATTTCCAGCCCGTCGCCTACGCGCTCGACCTCCTCCTGCCGATCCTCGACCTCGGGCAGGAGCGGGCCTTCACACCCGTCGGGCCAATCCGCTGGGTGGCCTGGGCCGCCGTCCTGGCCGGCTGGCTGCTCGCCACGACGGTGATCGCCGGCCTCACCAGACGGTTGAATCGCACCTGAGCGCGTCCGGGGAAACTGTCAGTAAAATGTCAAAAACCCACCTGCATGAGGTGGGTCTGACTGCGTTTTGGCTGGTAAATGCTCCCCCGACTGGACTCGAACCAGTAACCCTTCGATTCCGGCACGAGGCGTATGAACACCGCTCACAGCTTGCGGAGAATGCTCGCTGACCTGCGCTGCGGCGGGTTGGCGTTTCTCGGCGTCTGCCAATGATCAGAGATGTCTTTTAGTCAATCCCGTGGGGTTGTCCATGGCGCTGTTGCCCAGAGGGTCGACTCCCACACTGCCAGGTCTGTCTCAGCATAGTAGCTCTGAGCTGCGACGACGTGAGCAGGCATTAGGTCGTCGCGGGCGACCCTTTGTGACCGTGGTGACCGCTGGTGGCACGTCTATCTAACATGCATCTGGCACAGGGGGGTTCTTGCGGCTGAATCATCTACTTTGAGGCCGAGACTTGCCAATAAGTGGCTATGAAAGTCACGATGGCGGCAACCAGACCCGATACGACAGCTACAGTCAGATTCTGCCGGATTAAACTTCGTTCGCGGGGGTCGCTTGGGATTACAGTCGCCGATCCATCTCGATTAAAATTAAGGATTGTAAGTACCGCGATTGCCATCGCCGCTAGAAATCCACTCAACAAGAAGTCGCTTGTTTGAAAGCCCTTTGCATCAGGGTCAAAATATCCGAGAATCAGACTAGCAATGCTCGCGGCTACCATTACAGCTCCATAGAAGAGACTCCGATAGCCGAGAATTCCCGTCCAGAATGATCGTCGTTCGCGAAGTAGAGCCGCGCAGTCATCTGCGAGCGCTTTCGCCGAATCTGTCGTCTCTAGAGTGATCACTGTCGCCGAAAACGGCGACAGCCTAATGATCAGAGCTGGCTCGTTAGTATTGAAGCTAACATCGCGAAGTTCATCAGCAGTAGCATCTCGCAAGTCCGTTGCATCCTCAGCGATAGCGCGTCCAGCTCTGAGCTGGACTCTTGAGCAACGGCTACGTAGGAGCGCTAATACGTCACGCAGGTCTGTTAAGTCCAGTCGGATGCGCCCTATGACTTGTCGGTACTCGTCTGTTAGAAGCCGAGGTGGAGGCTCGCGGCGAAGAACCATAAGCCGGAAGGGTAGCGCGTTACAGCCCGTCTGCCGTCGACCCGCCCGCAGGGGAGCGGGCCGACGGCCCGGGGTGCCACCCGTCAACGCACGCTTGACACACCCGCCGGAGGCTGGCGCCCCGGGTTGCGGGCTGCTCGGCTTTGCCCGGGTCGTCGGTAGGCGGGATCCCCCCTGCCGGAGATCCCCGCCGGAGGCATGCTTTTGCTCTTTTGTCTTCGCGGCCCTCGCCTGTTCGCACCCAGCCGGCCGACCAAGTCGGGCGCTTTAGCTGGCCCGACTTGGTCGGCTTCCTCCGGCGGCGGGTGCGGCGGCCCGCTGAGGGCCGCCCTTGAAGTCGTATAGAAACTTTGCACAACCGTTGACCTACGAACCGTCTGCCTCACCGGCCAACCGGCGACTCGCCCAATACCTCGAGGTGAGCGGCAGCAGAACGTACGAGGCTCTCCAGTAGCGCGGCGCCCTTCTCGGCGGTACCGAGCGAGGGGTATCCGATCACGCCCGACTTGGTGTAGCCACCCATCCCCAGGCTGAGCAGATGCGGTCGGCTTTCTGCCTCATGGTTGGCACTGGCATAGCCAGGCCGTACAACCTCGGGCATCGCATGCAGCAGGAGCGACGTCTCCAGCTCGCCGGCGTGCATATCCGCGTGCGACGAGGTGACCATCTCTGCGTCCTCGCGCCCCCGTGTCCAATCCTCACTGGAAGGAAACAGGCTCAGCTTGGGACCGCCAACGGACGCCTCCTGCACAACGTTCGACAGGACGTAATTTCCGCCGTGCCCGTTGACCACCAGGAGCTTGTGGACGCCCGAATGGGCTAGCGAGTCCACTACGTCGGTCACGATCGCGGCCAACGTCCGAGAGCTGATGCTGACCGAGCCTTTCCATCCAGCGTGTTCGTGCGAGCACGAGATCGTCACTGGCGGGAGCAAGAACAGGTTGTACCGGTCTGCGATTGCAGTTGCGATTACCGAGGCCACCAGGGTGTCCGTAATCAGCGGCAGATAGTCCCCGTGCTGCTCGAAGCTGCCCACCGGCAGCACAGCCACACGCGCGTCTCGCTCGGTTTCCTCCGTTGATGTAGCCGTCGTCATCGGTAGCTTCACGCCAGCGAGTATCTCAGCTGGCGCGACCGATGAGTTCGGCAATCGCTCGGGCAACGGACCGAACATCCTCTCGTCGTCGCCACGGTGTAAGCGCTGAACGGGCGTGCTGAAGCTCGCGCGTGCCACGGGCGCTTCCGGTCGTCGACACGAGGTGAACCGCGTAGCCGGCTGTTTCGCAAGCTGCGTCACGTCGCCGACCTGGGCCTGCGCTGACGCCAGGCGCGCAAGCGAAATGCCCTTGTCCCGGCGGAAGGGCTCCGTTCATGAGGACATGCCGCGTTGCAGCGTGTAGACGGCTTGGTCCGGCCTCTGAAGCTCGGTCAGGCAGGCTGCGGCCTCCATCGCGAAATACTCAGGCGTGCAGTACGGCGCGAGTTCCAGTCCGACCGGATCGTCTGCTTCGACTACCTCAAAACCAAGGTCGAGCGCGGCCGAGCACCCTGCCTCGTCGCCTACGGCGGCGCACGCGTTGGCCTTCTGCCGGAGGGTGACCGCGTGGAGGCGCGGATAGGTGCGGGCCAAGCGCTGCGATGCCTCGGCCAGCACGACAGCGAGGTCGTGTTCTCCGGCGTCAGACGCAATGTTGCTCTTGCGCATGAGCAGGTACGCGGACAGAGCTGGATCGTCGATCTCTAGTCCGTAGCCGGAAGCGCGGTCGGTCAGCTGCATGGCTTTCGTAGTGTCACCCGTGTCCTGGTGCAACCACCCGAGGAACTCGTCGTAGCGGCACACCAGCTGCGCCAGCTCATTCCGTCGACCTCGGGGCAGCGTGGCTAGTACGTCCGTAAGCACAGCCGCCTGTTGCTCGGCTGCTCGGAGCACGCTCGCGGCCCCGAGCAAGTTGTCACCGTGGACATGCTGACGGAGCACACCGGAGTAGTAGTCCAAGACCTGGCCGTCGATGACCACAGGTCGAACCGGGGTAGCTGGTGCCTGTTCCTCGCTAGGGCTCGTCCCGAGGTCGAAACCCAACTCCGCGTCGGTCGCTGTGTAGACGGTCCTGAAGAGCTCCCGGTACTCGGGCTTGGTGACGCGGGTGTGCCCCGATTCCCACCGCGAGACATAGACCTTCAAAGAGGCATCTTCGGGCAGCGGCGTACCCAGTCGGGTCGCTTCCCAACGCATCTCGCGAATTAGGCGTTCTTGAGTCCAACCTTCGGCTTCGCGAGCAAGCCGGAGCTTGGTCTTTCCAGCCATTCCGATGAACCTCCGGTTCGGGTGAATTCACTGTGGCACGCGAAGCCAATGACGTCAGTGCAGTTAACAAGTTGCAGAACGATCCGAAAGCGGTCGATGCCGATATCCCGGATCTCTGCCGATTCATGCTCGCCATAGGCGTACGAATCGGCGAAGCACTCGCTGTGTTGTGGTCAGAGGTCGACCTCAACGCGGGTACCGTCGAAATCACGTCCATGATTATCCGAGTCAAAGAAGTCGGGCTGCTCCGCAAGGACACCAAGTCCAGCGCTGGACAGCGCACCTTGCGTCTACCGAGCTGGGCCGTCGCGATGCTCGAACGGAGCTCCGGCGGTTACGTCCGGATGGACCGGCCCGTGTTCCCCGACTCCCTCGATGGCTTCCGTGATCCGAGCAACACGCAACGTGCGCTCCGCGAGGCTCGCGGCAGCGACGGCTTTGCCTGGGTCACTTCGCACGTTCTCCGCAAGACAGCCGCAACGATCCTCGACGAAGCGGGGCTCTCCGCCCGAGAGGTCGCCGACCAGCTCGGCCACGCCCGGCCCTCGATGACGCAAGACGTCTACATGGTTTGCACCGCAGTGACTCCGCGCGCAGCTCGCGCACTCGGAGGAGCACTGAGCAGCAAAGCCATGGGTTAACCATGGCGGGACGCAAAAAGAGCGGCCTGTAGCCGCTCTCACCTGGTGAAATGCTCCCCCGACTGGACTCGAACCAGTAACCCTTCGATTAACAGTCGAATGCTCTGCCAATTGAGCTACGGGGGAATACCGCGGCCTCACCGCCCCTTGGCGGCGTGCCTGGGCAACTCTACAACATCCCGGTCAGCACCCGCCCACAGCGGTCCCCCACCCCCTCCGCGACTAGCCCTGACAACCAGGTGTGGGACCCCCACTCGTCGGGCATCAACTGGTACTACAGGCACACCCGGAAGCCGACCTCAGGAGTCGACATGCGCAACAAGCTGCTCTTCCTCACCGGCATCGGCGTCGGTTACGTGCTGGGCACGAAGGCCGGCCGCGAGCGGTACGAGCAGATCCGTCGCACCGCGCAGAAGGTCCGCGAGAACCCGACCGTCCAGGAAGCTACCGGCTCGCTGCAGGCTCAGGCCGGCAGCCTCGTCAGCAGCGCCAAGGACATCGCGAACGACAAGCTCGGCAACACCGCGATCGGGGCCAAGGTGAACAGCCTGCTCGGGTCGTCGTCGTCCAGCCCGGCACCGACCGTGACGGCCGGCCCGGCCACCGGCACCCCGTCCGCGACCACCCCCCGGCCCGCGGGCTCCAACGGCTCCCTCGGCTGACCCGACGCCGAAAGCCACACCGACGACCGAGGGCCCCGCGGAAAACCCGCGGGGCCCTCAGTCGTATCTCACGAGAAGAAACTCACGACCCGGACGAGAACGCCGCGTCGAACGACGCCTCCGGCGGCTCGATCGCGGTCAGCTTCCGGACGAACGCCAGCGCGTCCGGCGCCCCGACCAGCCGATCCATCCCGGCGTCCTCCCACTCGATCGAGATCGGCCCCGTGTAGCCGATCGAGTTCAGCATCCGGAACACCGGCTCCCACGGCACGTCTCCGTGCCCGGTCGACACGAAGTCCCAGCCCCGCCTCGGGTCGCCCCACGGCAGGTGCGACCCCAGCCGACCGTTCCGGCCGTTGAACTGCTTGACCGACTCCTTGCAGTCCACGTGGTAGATCCGGTCCTTGAAGTCCCACAGGAAACCGACCGGGTCCAGGTCCTGCCACACGAAGTGCGACGGGTCGAAGTTCAGCCCGAACGCCGGCCGATGCCCGATCGCCTCCAGAGTTCGAACCGTCGACCAGTAGTCGTACGCGATCTCCGACGGGTGCACTTCATGCGCGAAGCGCACCCCGCAGTCGTCGAACACGTCCAGAATCGGGTTCCAGCGCGAAGCGAAATCCTCGTAGCCCCGGTCGATCATCGACGACGGAACGGGCGGGAACATCGCCACCGTGTGCCAGATCGACGACCCGGTGAACCCGATGACGGTGTCCACCCCGAGCGCCCGCGCGGCCCGCGCAGTGTCCTTCATCGCCTCGGCCGCCCGCGATCGCACGCCCGAAGGATCCCCGTCTCCCCAGATCGACGGGGACAAGATCCCCTGGTGCCGCTCATCGATCGGGTGATCGCACACCGCCTGCCCGGTCAGGTGATTCGAGATCGCGAACACCTGCAGCCCGTGCTTCTCCAGGATCTCCCGGCGCCCGGCGACGTACGACGGATCAGACACCGCCAGCGAGACGTCGAAATGATCGCCCCAGCACGCGATCTCCAGCCCGTCGTACCCCCATCCCGACGCGAGCCGGCACACCTCCTCGAACGGCAGATCCGCCCACTGCCCGGTAAACAGCGTCACTGGCCTCGGCATGATCAGACCTCCACCCATCCGGATCCGGATTCGGCACTCTGGGAAACCGCGGCGAGCACCTTCTGTACCTGCAGACCGTCCGCGAACGACGGCGACGGGTCCTGGCCGGAAGAAACATCCAGCAGGAAATCGCGGAACTCGTGCGTGAACGTGTGCTCATATCCGAGCGGATGCCCGGGCGGCCACCACGCCTCCAGGTACGGGTGATCCCCCTCGGTCACCAGCACCCGCCGGAATCCGTTCTCCGAATCGGGCAGCGAACCGTCGAAGAACTGCAGCTCGTTCATCCGCTCGAAGTCGAAACGAATGCCACCGCCCGACCCATAGATCTCCAGCTGCATGGCATTCTTCCGGCCGGTCGCGAATCGCGTCGCTTCGAACGTGGCGATCCCGCCGCCGGCGAAGCGTCCGAAGAACACGGCGGCGTCGTCGACGGTCACGTCTCCGACTCCCGATCCGCCCGACGCCGCCGATAGTCCGGACCCGCCGGACAAGGGCCGCGAATGGACGAACGTCTCCAGCATTCCCGACACCCCGGAGAGCAGATCGCCGACCACGAACTGCGCCGCGTCCACGATGTGCGCGGCGATGTCTCCCAGCGCCCCGGACCCGGCCCGCTCCTTCTGCATCCGCCAGGTCAGCGGCGCCGCCGGATCCACCAGCCAGTCCTGCTGGTACGCGGCCCGGACATGGTGCAGCGTCCCCAGCCGACCCGACGCCACCAGCGACCGCGCGTACGCCAGCGCCGGCACCCGCCGGTAGTTGAACGCCACCATCGACCGCACGCCGCGGGCCGCCGCGGAGGCCGCCGCATCCGCCATCATGGAAGCTTCCGCGACCGAATTCGCCAGCGGCTTCTCGCAGATCACGTGCTTACCCGCGGCCAGCGCTTCAATGGCGATCGACGCGTGCGTGTCGCCCGGCGTGCAGATGTCGACCACCGCAACATCATCGCGGGCGATCAGCGTCCGCCAATCCGTTTCGAACGCGGCCCAGCCGTGCCGATCCGCCGCCGCTTTGACGGCCACCGAATCGCGTCCGCCGATGGCCGCCAGGCGCACGTCGACCGGTAGGTCGAACGCGTGCCCGACGGTCCGCCAGGCCTGGGAATGGACCGCCCCCATGAAGGCGTACCCGATCATTCCTACGCCGAGAGAAGGCTTCACGAGCGGAATCCGGTGGACGTGTACTGGTCGACGTTCTCCTTGGTGACGGTGGCCGACGCCAGCGTGATCTTCGCCGGCACCTCGTTCTCCACCAGGTCGGAGAAGCCCTTCTTCTGCCCGATCAGCCGGGCGATCGAAATTGCCGACGAGGCCATGCTCGGCGAATACGTCACGGTCGCCTTCAGTACCGAATTATCGGCCTTGATCAGTTCCATCGCGTCCAGCGATCCCGCGCCGCCGACCATGAAGAATTCCGATCGCGAGGCCTGCCGGATCGCCGCGAGAACGCCGATTCCCTGGTCGTCGTCGTGGTTCCAGATCGCGTCGATCTTCGGCGCCGCCTGGAGCAGGTTCGACGTCACCTGCTGCCCCGAGGCCACGGTGAACTCCGCCGCAACCCGGTTCGAGACCTTGAAACCGGCGGCGGCCAGCGCGTCCTTGAAGCCCTGCGACCGCTCCTGGGTCAGCGGCAGCGAGTCGATCCCGGCGATTTCGGCGATGACGGGGTTCGACTTCCCCTTCAGCCGATCTGCGATGTAGTTGCCAGCAGAGACACCCATGCCGTAATTGTCCCCGCCGATCCACGTGCGGTAGGCCAGCGGAGTGTCGAAGATCCGGTCGACGTTGACGACCGGAATCCCCGCCAGCATCGCCTTCCGCGCCGTCGCGGTGAGCTGTTTGCCATCGTTCGGCAGCACGACGAGCACGCTGACCTTCTTGGTGATCAGCGTCTCGATCGCGGCGATCTGCGCGGCCACGTCGTTGGTGGGCTCGACCGGCTCGAACGTGACGTCCTCGAAGGACTTCGCCTGCGCCTCCGCGTTCTTCGCGATCGCGCCGATCCAGCCGTGGTCCGCCTGCGGCGCCGAGAACCCGATCGTCACCTGCGTCCCCTTGGCGGCATTGTCGCCGCCGACGGCCTTGGTGTTCGTCTCGTCCTTGCTGTCCCCGGAGTCGTTCGAGGTGCAGCCTGCGGCTAGCACCGTCGCGCCGACGGCCGCTCCGCCGAGCAGGAATCCGCGCCGTCCGAGCCCGCGTCGCGGGCCGCTGATCACGTCAGACATGGTTCTCTCCTTTGAGATTTCTACGCGTGCCGGCGAACCGCCGATGGGAGTGCTGAACTGCGTCGGGTCCACGGGATTCGGGGTCGAGCCGACCCCCAGCGGGGCCGGCCGAGCCGGTTTCCGGGATGGGTGAACCCACCAGCCGAGCCACTACGCCCGGCCGATCAGGGTGCGTGGAGTGACCAGCCCGAGCGGGGGCCACCAAGAAGCGGGGCCAACCGCTAGGTCGCGCTCTCCGAGCGCCTCCTCTGCAGCAGCACCGCGCCCAGGATGATCAGGCCCTTGGCCAGGTTCTGTACCGGCGTCGACAGGTTGTTCAGGATGAACAGGTTCGTGATCAGCGTGAACACCAGCACGCCCAGGAACGTCCCGACCAGCGTCCCCCGCCCACCGGTGAGCAGCGTTCCGCCGATGATCACCGCGGCAATCGCGTCCAACTCGTAGTTCTGGCCGTTGGTGGACGAGCCGGAGGCCGTCTGCGCGGTGAGCATCACCGCGGCGAGCCCGGCGCAGAGGCCGGACACCCCGTAGAGCAACGCGGTGTGCAGACGGATGTCGATGCCGGCGAGGCGGGCCGCCTCGGGGTTGCCGCCGACCGCGACCGTCCGGCGGCCGAACGTGGTGAGGTTCAGCACGACCCAGCCGATCGCGAACGTGCCGAGCAGCATCCAGACCAGGTATGGGATCCCCAGGAACGAGCCGTCGGCGATCGCATTGAAGTCCTGCTGGGTGACGACCTGGGTCTGCAGGTTCGCGATCTGCTGGGCGAGCCCGCGGGCGCCGATCAGCATGCCGAGCGTGACGATGAACGGCACCAGCCGCCCGTAGGCGATCAGCGCGCCGTTGATCAGGCCGACGATCAGCCCGACGAGCAGCGCACAGAGCACCATCACGAACGGGCCGTACGACTGGGTCGCGACCGTGGTGCACCAGACCGACGCGAGCCCGACGAGCGAACCGACCGAGAGGTCGATGCCGCCGCCGATGATCACGAACGTCATGCCGACCGTGACCACGCCGATCACCGACGCGTTGGTGAGGATCGTCCGGATGTTGCCGGTCGTCGCGAACGTGTCCGCGGTGACCAGGCCGACGATGCAGAGGATCACCAGCGCGACGACCAGCCCGATGCTGCGGGTCGCGCCGCCCTCGGACAGCGAGCTCAGCCAGGCGCGCAGCGGGGAGACCTCGGCGGCCGGCTCGGCGGCCGCGGCCTCGACACGCGCCTGCTCGTCGGCCGGCGGAACCTCGGCGGTGGCGACCGCGCCCGGAATCGCGCCGGCGGCGCCCGGCGCCGAGGCGCCGACCGGAGCGGGCGCGCTCACCGGAGCGGGCGCCGATACCGACGCGCCGCGAGGCGCGGTCGCCTCCGACACCGGCCCCGGCACGCCGCCGGAGGCGGCCGGAGCCGCCGTGCCGGGTGCGGCCGGAGCGGCGGCGCCGGAGGCGGCCGGGTCACCGGGTTCCGAATCCCTCGGCACGGGGGCGCCGGACCGGGCGGCCGTCGGGTCGGGGTCGGTCGAGGGTCTGGTGGTGGGATCGGTCATGAGCGCCTCGCTTCGATGCGGTGGCGGGCGGGGTGCGCGGTCAGCGGGCGGTGGCGGCGCGTTCGCCCGCCATCACCAGGTCGAGAACTTGGGCTTCGGTGAGATCGGAGGCCGGGGCCTCGCGGACGATGCGGCCCTCGCGGACGACCAGCACGCGGTCGGCGAGCCCGAGGACCTCGGGCACTTCGCTGGAGACCAGCAGGACGCCGACCCCCTGGTCGGCCAGCGATCGGATCAGCGCGTACAGCTCGGCCCGGGCGCCGATGTCCACCCCCCGGGTCGGTTCGTCGAGCAGCAGGAGCCGCAGCGACCCGCCCTCGGACGAGCCGCCGACCAACCACCGGGCGACGACGGCTTTCTGCTGGTTGCCGCCGGAGAGCGTGCGCATCGTGCGGCGGGGGTCGGCGGGCCGCAGGTCGAGGGAGCGGGTGACCGCCCCGACCGCGTCGCGCTCCCGCCCGCGCTGGACGAATCCCAGGCGGGCGAAGCGATGCAGCGACGCCAGCGAGACGTTGCGGTAGACGGGCTCGCCGAGCAGCAACGCCTGCGACTTGCGCTCCTCGGGGGCGAGCCCCATCCCGGCGGCGACCGCGGCCTTCACGCTGCCCCGGCGCAACGGCTTCCCGTCGACCTCGATCGTCCCGGCCGCGGCCTTCCGCGCTCCGTAGACGGTCTCGAGGATCTCCGACCGCCCGGCTCCGACGAGCCCGGCCAGCCCGACGATCTCGCCGGCCCGCACGTCGAACGACACGTCGCTGAACTCGTGCGCGCGGGCGAGCCCCGACACCCGCAGCAGCGGCGTCCCCTCCGGCGCGGCGGCCGACCGGGGCGGGAAGACGTACTCGACCGAGCGGCCGGTCATCAGGCGCACGACCTCGTCGGTCGGCGTCGTCCGGGCCGGGAGGTTCACCGCGACCGTGCGGCCGTCCTTGAGGATCGTCACCCGGTCGCCGATCTCGCGGATCTCGGCCAGCCGGTGCGAGATGTAGATGACCGCGACCCCGGCCGCGGTCAGGTCCCGGATCACCCGGAACAGGTTCTCGACCTCGTCGTGCGCCAGCACCGCGGACGGCTCGTCCATGATGATCAGCCGGGCGTCGTGCGAGAGCGCCCGAGCCATGCTGACGATCTGCTTACCGGCCGCGGGCAGCCGCCCGACCTCGCGCCCGGCCGGGATCTCGGCGTGTCCGAGCCGGGCCAGCAGCTCCCGCGTCCGCCGCCGGGTGATGCCCCGGGAGCTGAACCCGAACTGGCGCGGCTCGTGCCCGAGGAAGACGTTCTCGGCGACCGTGAGGTCGTCGACCAGGTCGAGCTCCTGGTAGATCGTGGCCAGGCCGGCGCGTAACGCCGACGTCGGCTTGGAGAACTGGACGGTCGAGCCGGCCCACTCGATCGTGCCCTCGTCGGGCTGGTGCGCGCCCGACAGGACCTTGATCAGCGTGGACTTCCCGGCCCCGTTCTGCCCGAGGAGACAGTGGACCTCACCCGGCTCCACCTCGAGGTCGACGCCGTCCAGGGCCCGGACGCCCGGGAACGTCTTCACGATGCCGGTCAGTTTCAAGAGGGTCATCTCGTCACCGGTCCGAAGGCGAGTTCGCTGGCCAGGGCGGTCGCGCCGGCCACCCCGGCGCGCGGCCCGAGTTCGGAGAGCACGACCGGCAGGTTCCGCGTCGCCAGCGGCAGCGACCGGCGGTAGATCACGGACCGGACCTCGGCCAGCAGTAAGTGCCCGAGCCCGGCCAGGCCGCCGCCGATCACGATCATCGACGGGTTGAAGAAGCTCACCAGGCTGGCCAGCACTCCACCGAGCCGGCGCCCGCCGTCGCGGATCAGCCCGATGCACACCGGGTCGCCCTCGATGGCCCCGTCGCCGACGTCGGCCGCGGTCACGGTCCCGTGTGTGCGCAGACGCTCGGCCAGCGCGGGCGAGGTGTCGTTGCGAGCGGCGGCCAGCGCGTCCCGGGCCAGGGCCGCGCCGCCGAACATCGCCTCCAGGCAGCCGGTGTTGCCGCAGGCGCAGACCGGTCCGTGCGGGTCCACCTGGATGTGCCCGATGTCCCCGGCACACCCGTCGACCCCGCGGTAGACCTGCCCGCCCACGACGATCCCGCAGCCGATCCCGGTGCCGACCTTCACGAACAGCAGGTCGTCGACCGACCGTGCGACCCCACCCCGCCGTTCGCCGACGACCATGATGTTGACGTCGTTGTCGACGACGACCGGGCAGCCGTGCCGTCCGCCGAGCTCTTCGCGCAGCGGGTAGCGGTCCCAGCCCGGCATGATCGGCGGCGACACCGGGGTGCCGTCGCGGAAGCTCACCGGGCCGGGCACGCCGAGTCCGATGCCGGCCAGCCGGTTGTGGTGCCCGTCGACACGCATCTTGGCCAGCAGGTCCTCGACCCGGTCGAGCACGGCTTCGGGGCCGCGACGGATGTCGATCGCCTCCTCGACGACCGCGACCGGCTCGAGCGACGCGTCGGTGACCTCGACCGTGACCGACGTCGCCCCGATGTCGATGCCGGCGAACCGGAGTTCGGGATCGAGTTCGACCATCGTGGACCGGCGTCCCCCGCGGGACGCGGCCGGACCGCCGTCGCGCACCAGGCCGAGCTCCGCGAGCCGTTCGAGCTCGGCGGCCAGCCGGGCCCGGGTCAGCTGCAGGCGGTCGCCGAGCTCGGCCCGGGAGGTCGGGCCGTCGTCGCGCAGGGTGAGCAGGATCGAGGATTGAGCGGTGTTGTCCGGTCGTGGCCGAGGCGTCATTGCACAGCCTTCCCGAGTGGCAGGCGTCACTAGGTGTGCGACGACCGTAGGGCCTGTTCGGGAAGGCTGTCCAGACTCTTTTGAATTACGGACGCCTAACTTTTGTTCTGGCGCGCCGAAAGTTCCTGCACTCCCGTACGAAACTGGGCGTAGCGGGCACGGACCGGCGCGTAGTCGTCAGCCGCATCGGGGGCCTTCTCGGCGGCGACCGACCACTGCGGCGCCTCGTCCGAGCCCGACAACGCCCACGCGGCCTGACGCGCGGCCCCCAGCGCCACGTACTCGCCCGGCGCCGGCACCTCGACCGGCACGCCGAGGATTCCCGACGCCACCGCCCGCACCGCCGGTGACATCGCGGCCCCGCCGATCAGCAGCGCCCGGCGAACCGGAACGCCGTGCTGACGGACAGCGTCCAGGCCGTCGGCCAGGCCGAGCAGCATGCCCTCGACGGCGGCCCGGGCGAGGTTCTGCGGGCGCGCGTTGGCCCTGGTCAGACCGGTGATCCGCCCGGTCTCGTCGGGAAGGTCGGGAGTGCGCTCTCCGTCCAGATAAGGAAGGAGGGTGAGACCGCCCGCGCCCGCGGTCGAGGCGAGCGCGAGCTCGGAGAGACGGTCGAGGTCGACGCCGAGCAGGTCGGCGGCGGCGGTCAGCACGCGGGCCGCGTTGAGCGTGCAGACCAGCGGGAGGAACCGGCCGGTGGCGTCGGCGAAGCCGGCGACGTAGCCGCTGGGGTCGGCGGTCGGCCCCTCGGCCACCGCGAAGACCGTGCCGCTGGTGCCGAGCGAGACGACGACGTCACCGGGGCCGAGCCCGAGGCCCAGCGCGGCGGCCATGTTGTCGCCGGTGCCGGCGGCCAGCGCGATGCCGTCGGGGGTGTGGCCGACGATGGCCTTCGGCGCCGCGATCGCGGGAACGCCCAGGTCACGGCCGAACGCGTGCCGGAGGAAGTCCATCCGGTACTCGCCGGTCGCGGCCGACCAGTACCCGGTGCCGGACGCGTCGCCGCGGTCGGTGGTCGGGCTGATGCTCTGGCCGGAGAGCTTCCAGGTGAGCCAGTCGTGCGGAAGCAGCACCTGCTCCACCCGCTTGGCTTCGTCGGGCTCGTGCTCGGCCAGCCAGCGCAGCTTGGTGATCGTGAAGCTGGCCACCGGCACCAGGCCGACCGCGTCGACCCAGGCCTGGGGGCCGCCGAGCTCGTCGAGCAGCTCGGTCGCCGCGTCGGCCGAGCGGGTGTCGTTCCAGAGCAGCGCCGGGCGGACGACCTGGCCGTCGGCGTCGAGCGTCACCATGCCGTGCTGCTGACCGCCGACCGCCATCGCCTCGACGCCGTCGAGCAGACCGCTGGAGGACTCCTGCAGGGCCGACCACCAGATCGCCGGGTCGACCTCGGTGGCGTCCGGGTGCGGTGCCCGGCCCTGGCGGACGACCTCCCCGGTCTCGGAGTCACAGATGAGGACCTTGGTGGATTGCGTCGAACAGTCGACGCCAGCGACGAGTGCCATGCCGAATTCCTACCTCGGACGGCCGGTCCGCACCACTGTCGCGAGCCGTGCGCCGAGCCGGCGGGCGGCTTCCTCGAGGCGATCCGGGGGTTGAGCGGCGTATCCGAGGAGCAGGCCGGGCGGGCCGGGCGTCATCCGGTGCCAGGAGAGCGGGTGCACGCGAACACCGACCTCGGCGGCGTACCCGGCCAGGACCGGGTCGGGGACGTCGGTCGGGAGCGTGATCAGCAGGTGGAGCCCGGCCGCGATGCCCTCGACCCGCGCGGCCGGGAGGTGTTCGGTCAGCGCGGCCAGGAGCGCGTCGCGGCGACGGCGCTGGCGGGCCCGGACCCGGCGGAGGTGGCGCTCGTACTCGCCGGTCCGCAGGAGGTGGGCCAGGACGAGCTGGGCCAGCGCCGGGTTGCCGAGGTCGGAGGCGTGCTTGACCGCGACCAGGTCGTCGCGCAGCCGCCGCGGGGGGATCATCCAGCCCAGCCGCATACCCGGCGCGAGCGTCTTCGAGACACTGCCCATGTACACGACCCGGTCCGGGGCCGACGCCTGGAGCGCGGGCACCGGCGCGCGGTCGTAGCGGTGCTCGGCGTCGTAGTCGTCCTCGAGGATCAGGCCGCCCCAGGCGACGAGCCGGCGACGGCGCTCGGGAGCCAGCACGACGCCGGTCGGGAACTGATGGGCCGGCGTGAGCAGCACGGTGTCGAGGCCGGTGTCCTCGAGCGCGTCGACGCGCAGCCCGTCGTCGTCGACCGGGACCGGGCGGGGGGTCAGGCGCCAGTCGGTGAGCTGGTCGCGCGCGCCGCGGGAGCCGGGGTCCTCGACCGCGACCACGGTGCCTGGACCGAGCACGGTGGCCACCAGCGCGAGCGCCTGAGCGACCCCGGCGACGACGAGGACATCGGCTGGATCGGCGCGGGTTCCCCGGGTGCGGGCCAGCCAGGCGGTGAGCTCGGAGCGGAGGCTGCGGGTTCCGCGGGGGTCGCCGTAGCCGAGGTCGGCGCTGGTGAGGGTCGCGAGCACGGACCGCTCGGCCCGCAGCCAGGCGGCGCGGGGGAAGGCGGCGAGGTCGGGCAGGCCGGGCGAGAGGTCGAACTCGATGCGGGGGTCGGGCGCCAACGGCAGCCGGGGCGGGCCTGCGGTTCCCGTGGCCGGCGGCGGCTCGCTTCGAGCGGGTGGGGCCAGGACGGCGGTCAAGACCGTGCCGACGCCGGTGCGGGCCGTGGCCAGGCCCTCGTCGACCAGGCGCTGGTAGGCCTCGACGACGACGCCCCGGGAGATGCCCAGGTCGGTCGCCAGCGTGCGGGTCGGCGGGAGGCGGGTGCCGGCGGCGAGGCGTCCGTCGGCCACGGCCGCGCGGACGGCGTCGGCGAGCCACGTCGTGAGGCCCTTGGCCGGTGCCGACGCCGCCCGGAGTTGGAGGAAGTCCGAGCCGCCGGGCATTGGTCCACTCCCTCGCACGCCGATTGGTCCTTCAACTAGACCACGGGCGCGCCCGAGCATGGCCTCATGGTCACTTCGGTTCTGGACCGGCCCCGCGCCGGAACGCGGCTCGCGGTTGCGGCGGGCTCCACCGGGATGGTGTTCGTCGGCTGCAGCGTCGCGGTGTCGTCGCTGCTCGTCGGGTCGCCGCTGTTCACCGTGCAGGCGTTGCGGTACGGGATCGCGTTCGGGTTGCTGTTCCTGTTCGCCCGGAAACGGCTGGTCGCCCCGCGCGGGGCCGAGTGGCTCTGGCTGAGCGGGATCGCGGTCACCGGGATGGTGATCTTCAACGTCGCGCTCGTGTACGGGTCGCGGCACGCCGAGCCGGCCGTGCTCGGCGTCGCGGTGGCGAGTGTTCCGGTGGTGCTGGCCGCGGTCGGGCCGCTGCTGCAGGGTGCCCGGCCGACCGCGCGGGCGCTGCTGGCCGCGCTCGTGGTGACCGGCGGGGCGGCGCTGGTCGAGGGGCTGGGGCGCAGCGATGCGCTCGGGCTGCTCTGGGCGGTGACCGTGTTCGCCTGTGAGGCCGGGTTCACGCTGCTCGCGGTGCCGGTGCTCGGGCGGCACGGACCGTGGGGCGTGTCCGTGCACACGACCTGGATCGCCACGCTGATGTTCGCCGCGATCGGCGTCGTGCGGGAGGGGCCGACCGCGGTGCTGCGCCTGGACCGGGCCGACCTGGTGTCGATCGGCTACCTGGCGGTGTGCGTGACCGCGCTGGCGTTCGTGCTCTGGTACACGTGCGTGGACGGGATGGGCGCGGCCCGGGCCGGGCTGCTGACCGGCATCGCGCCGGTGGCGGCCGCGGTGTGCGGGGTGGCGCTGGGGCAGCCGGTGCCGGGGCCGCTGGTGTGGGTGGGGATCGCGGTGGTCGCGGTCGGCCTGGTACTGGGGCTCCGCCCCGCTGACCCCGACCCGGGCCCCCGCTAGACGCAATGCCGGTTCGCGGCCGGTCATCTGGGTGAGCTGACTCAGCAGGTCCGGTCATCGACGCCCGGGTCAGTGTCCGGACCACCGTCGGGTCCCGGACCCAGACCTACCGGATGGTCACCACCCTGCTCGACACCAGCCGTTACCCCGCCGCAGAGCTCATCGGCCTCTACCACGAGCGATGGGAGATCGAGACCGCCTATCTGGAGCTCAAATCGGGCCTGCTGGGCGGACGCGTGCTGCGCGCCCACACCCCAGCCGGTGTCGAACAGGAAGTCTGGGCGCTGCTGATGTGCTACCAGGCCATCCGCACCGCAATGACCGACGCCACCAACAGCGTCCCCGACCTCGATCCCGACCGAGCAGGATTCACCACCGCCCTGCACGCCGCCCGCGACCAACTCATCCACGCCGCCGGCGTCATCTCCAATACAACGCCCGCGGCCCCCACACCGACTTGAATGCCCGGCATTGCCGCTGGACGCGGGACGGGCGCCGCCCGGCCTTGACGGCGATGAACACACCGAATGTGACGGAGGAGTGGCTGGATTGAGCGCCACGCCAGCCGCGGCTGTTCGGGCGGCGATAGACGCGACGAGGGCGGCACGCTCGTCCGCCGGATTGGGCGACCGGGATGCGCGAGCGCGAGCCTGCCGTGGGACTTGGCGACTTTGGTCGGTGGATACGTCAGGCCACTCGGGCGACGGCTGGTATCCGGGCCGGGACCGCGGCCGGGTGCAGGATCGTCGCTATCGCTTCGACGCCGTCGACAAGGCGTGGGCCCGGGCGGACGATCAGGCCATCCGCGTCGATGGCCCATACCGGGACGCCCGGGAAGTGGTGGGTGATCGCTTCGGCCTGGGTGCGGGCATTGGCGAGGTTTGCTCCGCACGGGGCGACGATGACGACGTCTGGTCGGGCTTCCGTCAGTTCTGTCCAGGTGGTGGGGGTTGAGCGGGCACCTGGGCGGGCGGCGACCGGGTTGCCGCCTGCGGCGGCTACCAGGTCGGGGATCCAGTGGCCGGCCGGGAATGGCGGGTCGATCCATTCGACGACGAGCACCCGCGGCCGGAGCCGTCCGGCGGTCGCTTGCGCGACCGCGTCGAGCCGGGCGCGTAGCCGGGCGACCAGCGCTTCAGCGCGATGGGGCACGCCGGTCTTCATGCCCACGTCGATGATGGTGCTCAGGACGTCGTCCAAGGAGTGAGGATCCAGGGAGAGCACATCGGCGCGGCAGCCTAGGTGATCGAGTGCTTGTTCGACCTGGCCGGAGGGCAGGGCGCAGACGCGGCACAGGTCCTGGGTGAGGATCAGATCGGGGGCCAGCGCGGCGAGCGCGCCGGCGTGCAGCGTGTAGATGTCGGGGCCGGCGGCGCGCACGTAGGCGTCGATGTCGCCGGGGCTCATGTCGCGGGTGTCGCGGCCGCCGACTACTACGGTCTTCTCGAGGCGGGCGGCCGGGGGTTCGTCGCATTCGAACGTCACGCCGCAGAGGTCGTCGCCCAGACCCAGGGCGTAGACGATTTCGGTGGCCGAGGGAAGAAGCGAAACGACGCGCACCAGGTCATCCTGCCTCGTCCCGGGGGTGACGGCTGCGCTACTCGTCTCGGCGCCAGCGGGCACGTAGGTCGTCGGGGTTCAGCGGGACGCCGGGCAGGGGGGCGGTTGCGGCGGCCGGCCGTAGGGCGTCCAGAAGTAGGGACAGGTAGCGGCGACGGAGGGTCGCCGTGCGCTCGTCGTCGCCGAAGCGGATGGCCGCGAGTTGCTCGAAGAGCATCGGGACGTCGGTGGGTCGCAGGTCGGGACGGAGGGCCCCGGCGGCCTGGGCGCGCGCGAACAGGTCGTCGCCGAGCGCGGCGGCGTGGCCGGCGAGGGCGCCGAGCTCGGCGGTGGTGGTGAACGTGCCGGCCAGGTGGACGGTGAGCGAGTGGACGTCGGCCTCGACGATCTCGGTGACGAACCCGGCGAAGGCCACCCACGGGTCGGCCACCGTCGCCGACCGTTCGGCGATCGCGACGAACCGGCGGAGGCCGTCGCCGCAGAGGGTGCGGAGCAGTTCTTCCTTGCTGGCGTACCGGCGGTAGAGGGCGCCGATGCCGACATGGGCCGCCTCGGCCACCGCGGACATCGGGGCGGCCGGGTCGCGGAGGAAGACGTCGCGGGCGGCGTCGAGGATCGCCTGGTCGTTGCGGGCGGCTTCGGCCTTGCGGCCGGGGAGGGCGGGCACGGCCTCGAGCTTACCGCTTGAACGGAATGCTTCGTTCCGGTACGTTGGCTTCAAACGGAACCAAAAGTTCCGTTCCAAATTGGAGGACCGTATGTGGTCGGTATTGACACAGGCTCATGGCGCGCTCCGGTCGGTTGTGGCCGAGGTCGGCGACGATCAGTGGGCGCTGCGGACGCCGTGCGAGAAGTGGAACGTCGCGCAGGTCGTGCGGCACGCGTCGGGCGATCAGCTCGGCTACGCGGCCGCGATCACCGGCGTCGGTGGGCCGACCGAGGATCCGTTCGCGCCGTCCGAAGGGCGGCCCGAGCCGTCGTCCGTGGGGGCTGCGCTCGACGCCGCCGCGGCGGCGTTCGCGACGATCGAGCCGGGCACCCCGGAGGTGCCGAGCCCGCTGCCGATCGGGCCGCTGTCGGCCGAGTCGGTGGTGAGTGCGGCCGCGCTGGACGCGGCGGTGCACGCGTGGGACGTGGCGGTCGCTCTGGGGCGGCCGTCGCCGCTGACTCCGGAGCTGGCCGAGCAGTTGATGCCGATCGCGGAGGTGATGGCGGGGCCGCTCCGCGCGTTCGCGTTCGGACCGGCGATCGAGGGGGAGCCGGGCGACGATGCGGCGGCGCGGCTCCTGCGCTTCCTCGGCCGCCGGCCGGATTGGCCGCCGGCCGGACTGGGAACGCTCGGAAGCTAGCGCTCAGCCGCGGGCATGATCCTCAGGGCCAGCAGGGCGATGTCGTCCTCACCCCGGCTCGCGGCCAGCTCACCCAGCACCCGGTCGCAGTAATCCTCCAAACTCTCGTCCACCACCGCCGACAGGACCCGCAACTGCTCCATGCCCTCGTCGATCGGCGCCCGGCGGGACTCGACGAGCCCATCCGTGACCAGCACGATCGTCCCCCCGCTCGGGATCTCGAACGTCACCTCGCGACGCTCGAGCGGGCCGACGCCGAGCAGCGGGCCACCGACCGGGACGTAGTCCGCACCGTCCGCCGTCACCAGCAGCGGCGGGAGGTGGCCGCCGGTCGTCGCGGTCGCGGCGCCGGTGCGGGGGTCGACGGTGAGCAGCAGCACGGTGGCCAGCGTTCCGGGGTGGTAGCGGCGCATCATCGCATCGAGGCGGGCGATGATCTCCGACGGGCGGTGCCCGTCGACCGCGTACGCGCGCAGCGCGTGCCGGAGCTCGGCCATCACGGTGGCGGCGTGCAGCGAGTGCCCGACGACGTCGCCGATCGCGACCAGCACGCAGTCGTCGAGCTCGGCGACCTCGTAGAAGTCGCCGCCGATCTCGGCGGTCGCGTTGGCCGGCACGTACCGGCCGGCGACCTGGACGCCCTCGATCGCCGGGACGTCGCGCGGGAGCAGGCTGCGCTGGATGGTCAGCGCGACGCTGCGCTCCTCGGCGTACGACCGGACCGCATCCACCGCGAGCGCGGTGATCTGCCCCAGCTGGCTGAGCAGGTCCCGCTCCTCCGCCGATGCGGACGCGTCCGAAGCGGGCATTTCCAGCACGGGCACGGCCAGCACGGTCGGCGGTTGCCGCCGCCGGGACGGCACCGCGGAGACGGTCAGCGCGGTGTCCGGCGTCAGCCAGTCGGCGGCCTGCAGCCACTCGGCCGGCGGACGCGCCGAGAACTGCGACGGGTCGGGCAGCACGGCATGCCGGTGCACCCGGGACCCGACGGTGATCCCCGTGCCACTGTGGTCGACGGCGCTGGCCAGCGCGGGTCGGCCGAAGACCGCGAAGGCACCGGCCGCGGCGGCGATCAGTACCTCTTCGACGGTCCGGGCCGCGTTGATCTGCAGTGTCGCGTCGGCCAGCAGGGCGAGGCGCCGGGCCAGCCTTTCCGCGCGCTGCCGGGCCCGGGAGTAGCGCAGCATGGCCTGCGCGGTCGCGACGAGTTCGTCGGGGTCGATCGGCTCGGCCAGGTAGGCGTCGGCGCCCTCGGACAGGCCACGGGTCCGGTCGGCGACGTCGACCGACGTCGCGGATACGAACACCACCGGGACGCCGGCCGCGTCCGGGTCGTTCTTGATGCGGTCGCAGACCGTGTAGCCGTCCAGGTCGGGCAGGTTGACGTCGAGGAAGACGAGTTCGATCGGGCTGTCGGCGACGCGTTGCAGCGCCTCGCCGCCGGTCGCCGCCTCGACGACCCGGTGTCCGGCGCGGCGGAGCCAGGTGCTCAGGATGTACCGGTTGGCCGCGGCGTCGTCGACGACCAGCACGGTGGCGCCGGGTTCGGTCGACGTCATGGGCTGCCCTGCGCCGATCTCATGGCCTCGGCCACCGTCGCCTCGTCCAGATCGGCCTTCGGCAGCAGCGCGACGTACGGATCGGAACCGCCGGTCCAGTCCGTCTCCGACGTCACCACGACGACCGGGACCGTCGCCAGCGCCGAGTCCGCGCGCAGCGCGGCCAGGATCTCCTCGCCGCTCATCTCCGGCATCCGCAGGTCGAGGAAGATCAGGTGCGGACGGATGCGCTGGATCACCGGCAGGGCCTCGCGGGCGTCGGCGACCTCGGCGACCTCGAGGGGCCCGGGCGTCGAGTCGAGGGCCGTCCGGAGCATCCGCCGGAACGTCGGGTCGTCGTCGACGAGCACGACCCGCATCGGGTCGCTGCCCGCGGTCACCGGCCCGCTCGGCGCGGGTTCCCGGGGCACGACGACGGTCACGGTCGTGCCGGTACCGGGCTCGCTGCGCAACGCCAGCTCACCACCCAGCGCGGCCACCAGACGACGCACCAGCGGCAGGCCCAGCCCGGTGCCGCCCACCTGGGCCTGCAACGTCCCCGGCACCTGGTAGAACTCCTCGAACACGCGCTCCTGCTGGTCGGCCGGAATCCCGATCCCGGTGTCGGCGACGACGAACGTCAGCGAATCCCCGGCGACGGAAAGGTCCAGCCGCACCGACCCCGCCACCGTGTACTTGAGAGCGTTGGTCAGCAGGTTGCGCAGCACCTGGGTCAGCAGCATCCCGTCGCTGACCAGTGCCGGCGGCGGGTCGGGGTCGGCCACCACCAGGGCGACGTCGGCCCGGGCGTGCGCCGGGGCCAGCGCGGCCCGCAGTTGCCCGAGCAGCACCCGCAGGTCGACGTCCTCCCAGCTCGGCTGGATCCGGGTCGCCTCGGCCTTGGCCAGGTCGAGCAGGTCGTTGACCATCCGCAGCAGGTCGGCGGCCGAGCGGCGCATCAGCTCGATCTGGTGCTGCTGCTCGTCGCTGAACGGCGGATCGGCCAGGTCGGTCATCACCCGGATGAGCCCGAGGATCGAGTTCACCGGCGCGCGGAGCTCGTGGTTGACGTGGCGCAGGAAGCGGGTCTTGGCGTCGTTGGCCTCGCGCAGCCGCTGCGAGCGATCCTCCAGCTCGGCGTAGAGCGCGACCACGCCCTGGTTGGTGTGCTCGAGCTCCTCGGTGAGCTCGCCGTAGAGCGCCATCACTCCGCGGTTGGTCTCTTCGAGCTCGGCGTTCATCCGGATCTGGGCGTCCCGGCTCTGCTCCGCCTCCTCGAGTGCGGTGAGCAGGTCCTGGTTCTGCCGCCAGAGCTCGTCGGCCGGCGTCGTGGGGCGTAGCGCGGCCAGCTCGGCCCGTACCCGGGGCACGTCCACGACCCGGCCCGGCGGCAACTTCTTGCGCAGCGTGATCAGCACCTGATCGCCCTGCTGGGAGACGTCGAGATCGTCGACCAGACGGGCCGCCGCGGCCAGACCGGGCCGGTCCCGCACGTCGGTCGGGCCCGGGCCGGCCAAACGGATCTCCAGCACCTGGGTGACCTCGAAGACCGCGGTCACCGCGGTCGGGAACGCGAGGAGGACCCGGCCGACCTCGCTCAGCGCGGTCGCGACCCGGGTTTGGTCGGACCCGTCGAGGCCGACGGCGGCCGCGACGGACCGGGCGCTGTGTCGCAGGGCGAAGACATCGGCCTCGCCGCGGAGGTGGACGCGGAGCACGGTGCCGTCGGCGGTCATCGCGCGCTCCGCAGTACCAGGACCCCGGCGTCGTCGCGTCGGGTGCCGCCGTCCCGGAGCACGCTCGCGGCGACGACCTGCGGGTCCTGCCCGAGCAGCGCGAGCTGGCCGTCGAACGTCCAGCGGGTGCTGACGCCGTCGGTGTGCAGCACGGTCACCGCGTTCGGGTCGAGCGGATACTCGAACGAGCGGATCGTCCGGGCCTGGTGCCCGGCGATGCCGGGCATCGAGGTCAGGTGCTTGCTCGGAAGTCCGCGGGTCGTGATCTTCCCGGCGATGTTGCCGAGCCCGGCATACGACAGGACCGCACCGTCGATCCGGACGACCGCCAGCGCGGCCCCCCGGGTGTGGCTCAGGCCCCGATGTAACCGCGTCAGCAGCGCGGTGACGTCGGCCTCCCCGGCGTCCAGGAAGACCGAGACGGCCCGCTGGGCCGCGCCGGCCGCCAGGGGGCCGTGCCCGAGGCCGTCGCAGAGCAGGGCCACCAGGCCGGTCGCGGTCGGCCGGATCGCGTAGGCGTCGCCGCAGGCGACCTCGCCGGTCATCGGACGGGTGAGCCCGGCACCGACGTGCCCGGCCGGCGGGGCGGGCCGGCCGATCCGGTCGAACCGTCGCCGCTCGATCCCGAACCGGGCCGCGACGATCGTGCCGCGGCCGGGCACCGAGTACCCGTCGAACGTGGTGGCCAGGCGGACGACCGCGCCGAGCCCGACGCCCAGCGTGCCGGCCGACGACCGGCCGTCGCGAAGGTGCGCGTCCAGGTCCTCCAGGCCCGGGCCGGCATCCATCGCGACGACGTCGATCGCCGGTTCCTCCGAAGAACCCAGGTACTGACGGGCGACCCGCAAGGCCACCGCGCCGTCGCGCGCGTGCCGGTGGAGGTTCGTGGCCAGCTCGGTGACCGCGATCGCCACCTCGCCGGTGCGCGCCTCGTCGAAGCCGAGCTTCGTGGCCAGCACGGTCGCGTAGCGCCGGGCCGCGCCGGCCGCGCTGATGTCGTCGATCGGGACCCAGTGGGTCTCCGGGTCCCCGGCCGCCGGGACCTCGCTCAGCGGCTCCACTTCGCCACCGTGATCCGGGTTCCCCGGCCGACCTCGGTGTCCAGGTCGAACTCGTCGACGAGCCGGCGCGACCCGGAGAGACCCAGGCCGAGGCCACCACCCGAGGTCCACCCGTCGGTCATCGCGAGATCGATGTCGGCGATGCCCGGTCCCTCGTCCGCGAAGACGATCCGGACGCCCCGCTTGGCACCGGACGTCACGATCTGGACCTCGGCGGTGCCGCCACCGCCGTAGAGAAACGTGTTCCGGGCCAGTTCGCTGGCCGCGGTGACGAGCTTGGTCTGATCGATCAGCGAGAGCTTGGCCGCCACCGCCACCGATCGGACGAGCTGCCGCACCCGGACGACGTCCTCGTCCGAGGCGATCGGCAGGGTCTGAGAAGTCACTGTTCGTCGGCCGCGATGGCCTTCGCCTGGCGTAAGAGCGCCAGGCCCTTCTCCAGGTTCAGGGCCGTGCGCACTTCGCCCAGCGACAGACCCAGCTCGACCAGCGTGATCGCCACCGCCGGGCGCATTCCGACGACGACCGTGTCCGCGTCGAGCATCCGGGACACCGACGCGGTGGTGGCCAGGATCCGCCCGATGAACGAGTCGACGATCTCGAGCGCCGAGATGTCGATGACGACGCCCCGGGCGCCGGTCGTCGTGATCCGGTCGGCCAGCGCGTCCTGCATCGCCATGGCGGTCTGGTCGGACAGGTCGACCTGGATCGACACCAGCAGGACGTCGTCCAGCTTCAGGATCGGGATGGCGTCCATCTCAGCTCCGGCCCTGACGCCGGTGCAGCGCCAGCGCGAGCGCGTCGGCGAGCGTCGCCTTCGTGGCGATGTCCCCGAACTCGATACCGAGCGCGACGATGGTCTGGGCGATCTGCGGGCGGATGCCGGAGATGATCGACTCGGCACCCATCAGCCGCGCGGCCATCACCGTCTTCAGCAGGTGCTGGGCGACCTGGGTGTCGACCGCGGGCACGCCGGTGATGTCGATGATCGCGGTGTCGGCGTCGGTGCTGGTCAGGGCCTCGAGTAACTGCTCCATGACGGCCTGCGCCCGAGCCGAGTCCAAAGTGCCGACCAGCGGCACCGCGATGATCCCGTCCCAGAGCTTGACGACCGGCGTCGACAGCTCGAGCAGCTGCTCGGCCTGCTCGGCGATCACCTGCTCGCGGGCCTGCGAGTAGGCCTCGAACGTGAGCAGCCCGAGGTCGTCGACCAGCGCGGAGAACTGCAGGAACTCGCCGAGCGGCAGGTCGTCGCCGATCCGGCGGCTGACGACCTGCTTGAGCGCGAACACGCTGACCGCGGTCTCCCGCGGGGAGAAGCCCTGCACCGCGCGGGCCCGGGACAGCTCGGCCAGCAGCCCGTGCAACTCGGTGAAGTCGGAGCTTTCCAGTCCGGCGCGCAGCGTCCGGTAGAGCTCGGCCAGCTCGGTGCGTACCTCCGGCTTGCTGACCCGCCCGCGCAGGCTCTGGGTGACGATCTCGGACCACTCGTCGACGATGCCCTCGGGGTCTCCGGCGAGAACGGGCAACAGGCCCTCCAGCGAGTGGGTCTGGGACATTCATCGGCTCCGTTCTGCTGCGATGTTGGCGGCCTTCGCAACTATGACAGCAGCTCAGCCGGGCAGACCGATCAGGCTACCGTCAGCTCGAACCAGACCGTCTTTCCGTCCGGACGAACCCGGACGCCCCACTCGTCGGCCAGCATCTCGACCAGCTGGAGCCCGCGTCCGCGATGGGCCTTCCCGTCCCGGTTCTGGAGTTCGGGCAGTTGCACGGAATCGTCACTCACCGCAACGTGCAGGACGGCGCCGTCGAGCCGGAGGTCGAGCTGGACGGCGCCGGCGCCGTCGGTGTGCTCGATCGCGTTGGAGACGACCTCGCTGACGAGCAGCACGACGTCCTCGACGACCATCCCCGCGGCGCCGGAGGACGCGAGGAAGTCGGCGGCGAAGCGTCGGGCGGTGTTCGCGGAGCCGGGGATCCGAGGTAACCGCGCGGTGGCTGTCGGAATGGTGTGCCTCCGCGGTTGTCGGTTCGACGCTCCTTGAGTGTCCACCGCGGGGGCGTTTGAAGCGGTGTCGGGGGCCTTCTCATTTTTTGGGATGAGTTTCCCGTTCAGTGGGATCGAGGTCTACGGTGGAGACATGTACACGCACGGGCATGCGGAGAGCGTGCTGCGGTCCCACCGGACCCGCACCATGGAGAACTCGGCCGGCTACCTGCTCCCTCACCTGCGGGGCGGCCTCGACCTGCTCGACATCGGCAGCGGCCCCGGCACCATCACCGTCGACCTGGCCGAACGGGTCGCTCCGGGCCGGGTCACCGCGGTCGAGGTGACCGAGAATGCGCTCGCGCTCACCCGGGCCGAGGCCGCGCGCCGGGGCGCCGACTCGATCGACTTCCTCGTCGCCGACGTCCACGCGCTCGACCTGCCGTCGGATTCGTTCGACGTCGTGCACGCGCACCAGGTGCTACAGCACGTGGCCGATCCGGTGGCGGCGCTGCGCGAGATGATCCGGGTCTGCCGTCCGGGTGGCGTCGTCGCGGTGCGCGACGGCGACTACCGCGGCTTCACCTGGTACCCGGAGCTCCCCGGGCTGGACCGGTGGCTCGCGCTCTACCAGGCCGCGGCCCGGGCCAACGGCGGCGAGCCGAACGCCGGCCGTCGCCTCCTGGCCTGGGCCCACGCGGCCGGCGCGACCGATGTGACGGCCACGTCGTCGACCTGGTGTTACGCCGAGCCGGCGGCGCGCGAGGCGTGGGGTGGGATGTGGGCCGACCGGATCACCGGCTCGGCCATCGCCGGGCAACTCGTCGACTCAGGCCTCGCCACTGTCGACGATCTGGA
The DNA here is from genome assembly GCF_006912135.1 of Cryptosporangium phraense. Taxonomy (NCBI): domain Bacteria; kingdom Bacillati; phylum Actinomycetota; class Actinomycetes; order Cryptosporangiales; family Cryptosporangiaceae; genus Cryptosporangium; species Cryptosporangium phraense. Next base: position 43,289 of record NZ_VIRS01000049.1, read on the forward strand.
GGCCGTGGCCGCAGCCTGGCGCGAGTGGGCCGCCCATCCCGACGGCTGGATCAGCATCCCGCACGGCGAGCTCCTGATCCGACCAAAGTAGAAGTGGGGCGAGCCACCGGCCGGAAGCGGGACCCCGACGGCCGGAGCCACGCTCAGGCCATGCCTTTCGGATACCTCATCTCGGTCGGGATCCTGGCCTTCGCCACCGGCACCGCCGTCGTCGGTCCCCGCCCCGCGCACACGACGCCGAGCCACTGGGCGTTCTGGGCCACGTTCATGATCAACGAGCTGCCGTTCCTCGCCCTCTACCTGTTGATCGCCGAGTCGCTCCTCGCCGCCGCCCAGGGAGACCTCTTCACCCCGGGCGGTCTGGTAGGGCTCGCCGTCGCCGTGCTGACCGCCGCCGGGCTGGTCGTCCTGATCCGGCGCGCGCTGGCCACTGGGGCGGCCCTGCAGGTGACGACGCCGATTCCCTGGGCCCACGTCCTGCTCGCCCCGTTCGCCGTCCGTCGCCGGGGCGTCCGCCGGATCGGCGACCTCGCCTACGGCGACGCCGGCCGGCGCAACCGGCTCGACGTCTACTGCGGACCCACCCCCGGACCCGTCTTCGTCTACTTCCACGGCGGCGGCTTCCGGATCGGTCACAAACGCAAGGAGGGCCGGGCCCTCCTCTACGCGCTCGCCGCGCGGGGCTGGGTCTGCGTCAGCGCCAACTACCGCTTCACCGGCTATCCCGACGCCCATGTGGACGCCAAGCGAGTGATCGCCTGGGTCCGGGAGCACATCGCGGAGTACGGCGGTGACGCGGGCACGATCGTCGTCTCCGGCAGCTCGGCCGGCGGGCATCTGGCCAGCATGCTCGCGCTCACCCCGAACGACCCGACCTTCCAGCCCGGCTTCGAGGACGCCGACACGTCGGTCTCGGCCGTCGTCGGCTTCTACGGCTACTACGGACGGGTCGCCGGGCCCGGCTCCTCGCCGCTGGACCACCTGACCGAGGCCCCGCCGTTCCTGTTCCTGCACGGCGACCTGGACGCCTCGACGCTGATCGAGGACACCCGGGAGTTCGCCGCGAAGCTCCGGGCGGTCAGCTCCCAGCCGGTGATCCTGGCCGAGCTGCCCGGCGCCCAACACACGTTCGACCTGTTCTTCTCGGCGCGCTACGTCCGGATCATCGAGGCCGTCGCCGCATTCGCGCGGCTGCCCTACGATCGGGCCCGCTGACTGACCGAAGCTGGACAAACGCGCACAGAGGGATCCGATGAACAAAACGACCCTGGCCACGCTCGTCGTGCTGTGCGCTGCCGTCCTCACCGCCTGCTCGAAGGACGACGCGCCGGAGCCCACCATCGACGCGTTCCTCGACGGCTGGCAGCACGGGAAGTTCGCCAAGGTCAGCGTCGTCGATCCGAACGGCAAGGCCGTTCCGGACCTGAAGCAGGAGATCGCGAAGGTCGCCGGCGACCTCCCGGCCGCGCCGTCGAAGCTCGCCCGCTCCGGGAAGGCGACGGTGAAGGACGACGACGCGACGAGCACGGTGAAGGTGACCTGGACCCTGCCCGGCGGTGTCGTCTGGGCCTACGACACGTCGGTGCGGCTGCGGAAGAACGACGACAAGTGGCAGGTGGTCTGGGAGCCCGCGCTGGTGCACAAGAGCCTGAAGACCGGGGACGTGCTGGTGGCCCAGCGGAAGGAGGCGCCCAGGGCGAGCGTCCTCGACACGACCGGGAGCCCGATCGTCAAGGCCCGGCCGGTCGTCACCGTCCTGCTCGACCCGGCCAAGGTCACCGACGCCGCCGCCACCGCGAAGCAGTTGACGGCCGCGTTCGAACAGATCGACACCGACGTCGACCTGTCCGATCTGCCGGCCCAGCTCGCGAAGGCCAAGCCGGGCATCGCGGTCGAGGTCGTGACCCTGCGCCAGGAGGCCTACGACCAGATCGAGTCGCGGATCAGCGCGATCGCCGGCACCACGACGACGAAGTCCACGCTCGACCTCGCGCCGACCCGCCAGTTCGCCCGCGCGCTGCTCGGCTCGGTCTCCGACGTCACCAAAGAGGACCTGACCAAGAACCCGGGGAAGTACGACCTCGGCGACCACGTCGGCCACGGCGGACTGCAGGCCGCGTTCGACGCCCGGCTCCGCGGCACGCCGGGGGAGACCATCCTCGTCCGCCACCCGGACAAGACCGAGGCCGACCTCTTCTCCACCGTGCCGAAGCCCGGCCAGGACGTCCGCACCACGCTCGACCAGCGCGTCCAGACCGCCGCGGAGACCGCGCTGAAGGACGTGACCCAGCGCAGCGCGGTGGTGGCGATCCGGATCAAGGACGGCGCGGTGCTCGCGGCCGCGAACGGCCCCGACGGTGGGACGTTCAACGCCGCGTTCGAGGCCCGGGTCCCGCCCGGCTCGACGTTCAAGATGGTCTCGGCGCTGGGTCTGCTCGACAGCGGCAAGGTCACCGCCGAGGAGACCGTCGCGTGCCCGAGCCACCTGGCCGCCGGTGGCCGCGACTTCAAGAATTTCGACGACTTCGAGCTGGGCAACGTGCCGTTCCGGACCGACTTCGCCCAGTCGTGCAACACGGCGTTCGTCGCGCTGGCTCCGCGACTCGGGCCGGACGGGCTGGCCGACGCCGGTCGCACGCTGGGCCTGGAGTCGGACTACAAGCTCCCGGTGCCCGCGTTCTCCGGCAAGGTCTCGACCGGCGGTGACGCGGCCGAGCGGGCCGCGGCCGCGTTCGGTCAGGGCACGACCGTGGTGAGCCCGCTGTCGATGGCCGCGGCGACCGCGGCGGTGGCGTCCGGGCAGTTCAAGGCGCCGACGTTGGTGGCCGGGCAGCCGGTCGTGCCGGCCGGGCCGCAGCTCGAGGTGGCCGCGCTGCAGCCGTTGCGGGCGATGATGCGTGAGGTCGTGACCGATGGCACGGCTACGGCTCTGCGGGATGCTCCGGGTGGGCCGGTGTACGGGAAGACGGGGACGGCCGAGTACGACAACAATCCTGATCATGCGCACGCGTGGTTCGTCGGGTACCAGGGCGAGATCGCGTTCGCGGTCTTCGTCGAGGGCGGGGGCCACAGCACGTCGGTTTCGGTTCCGGTAGCCAAGAATTTCCTCCGAGCCCTCAATTAGCCGCTCCGCGCGCGGATTGACGGTTGTCGGGGTTGTCAGCGCGTTGGATTCAGAGCCTGGTTGCCACACTGGGGTGTTGGCCGCATGGCGTGCCGGGCTGGCGGGGTGATCGTGACGTGACGTGACGTGACGTGGCGGGTCCGGTCGGGTCTTGTCGCTGGCGGAGCGGGTGGAGATCGCGGTGTTGTGGGCGGCTGGGCAGTCTGCAGCGCAGATCGGTCGGGTGCGGGGTCGTGATTGGTCGGCGATCGGGCGGGAGCTGACGCGTGATCAGTCCGGTCGGCGGCCGGACCGGCGGGTCTGGCGGTATCGGGGTTGTCTGCCCGACCGCAGACCGCAGACCGCGGGCCGCAGACGCGACGCTGGCCGCGTCGGACGAGTTGGCCGCGTTCGTGGTAACCGGGGCTGGAGCATGGCTGGGGCCCTCGGCAGATCCAGGGCAGTCCGGCCGAGGCGTTGGTCGACCGGCCGGAGATGCGCGTGTCCCACGAAACGACCTAGCAGTCCTTTTCGTGCAGACCCGCGGGCAGCCGCACTGCGCGCTGAGCACACCTGCGCACCGGCTGGTCGATGCGCAAGCCCGAGCCTCCGGGCTCGCGCTGAGGTTGCGAGCAAAGCCGCCCGCGGACCACACTGCGCCCGCCGTCCGGGACGGCGGCTTCCAAATGGCGCTGCACGGCGACATCACCCTCGCCACCGACCTGGACATCTACTTCTACGACCCGCACTCACCCTGGCAACGCGGCTCGAATGAAAACACCAGTGGCCTGCTGCGCCAGTACTTCCCCAAAGCACCGACCTCCCCGCGCGTCTCATCAGGAGACCCCGACTGGGCCACCCCGAACGAGAAACTCACCGCCGTCCTAGACTCACCTGCCGCAAACGACGGCCTGACGTCGGGGCGGGTGAAGGACCGATAACGCGTCGATCCGCGAGGCGCCCCTCGATCGCGGCCGGCGCGGCCGCGGCGCGCGCTGTTGGCGCCGATCCTCGGCGCGGTCCGAGGTGGCGGGTGGCATCGGCAACATGTTCTGCGGATTGGTCAACTTTCCTGACTACTTGGTCAGGAAAGTTGACCAATCCAGAAACTAAATGTGCTCCGGCGAGCGTGTGGTGGCCGTAGCGGCGCCGCCGCAATCACAGAGCCGGCCGAGTGATCCCTACGGCACGGCTGCGCGTTGCGGCCCGTGGCCCGCAAAGGAAGAACGGCGGCTGGTCACTAGCCGC